>CACBHZ010000011.1 GCA_902539195.1 uncultured Pelagibacteraceae bacterium
CTACAATTCTATCTGCCACTTCTTTTTGAAATACAAAAAAAAATTTTTTATAACTTTCGTACAAATTTTCAGTTTTAATAAAGGAGGTTAAAATTTTTGTTGATACATTGTAAGGAAGGTTTCCAAATACTTTTATTGGTCTACTAAATTTAAAATCGTTAAAGCATTTTAGAATATCTTTATTTATTACTTCAATGTTATTTTTGAATTTATTTTGTAATTTCTTTGATAATTCTTCATCTTTTTCAACAACAATTAATTTTTTTGGTTTTTTTAACAAAATTTTTTCTGTTAAATTACCACTACCTGGACCGACTTCTAAAATTATATCATCTTCTGAAACTTCTCCAGCATTTACAATATTTTTTAAAATATTTTGGTCATACAAGAAATTTTGTCCCAAGCTTTTTTTATGTTTCATTTTATGTATTTTTCAATAAATCTCATTGAGTAAATAAATGATGACGGGTCAGATCTATTTTTCCCAATCATTATAGAGTTTGGTCCATGATCAGGCGATATTCTTATAAATGGAAGTCCTAATGTTATATTTATAGCATCAAATTTATACAGCATCTTTATAGCAGTAAGAACTTGATCATGATACATACCAATCACAACGTCGTATTTTCTAATGTTTTTTTCAAAAAAAAAAGTGTCTGCTGAATATGGCCCATCAATATTAATACCCTTACTTTTTAAGTATCTAATAGATGGTTTAATTATTTTTTCTTCCTCACTAAATTTATCTATTGTCTCACAATGAGGATTAAGACCCAAGATCGCAAATTTAATTTTTTTCTTTAATTTTTTATTATAAAATTCGTTAATTCTAAGTACATTTTCTTTTATTTTATTTTGAGTAATGTTTTTATTTACATATTTTAAAGGTATATGTGTAGTCAGTGGTGTAACAGATAATGATTCATTATAGATTAACATCACTTCATTTTTTGATTTAGTCTTCTTTGAGAGATATTCTGTAATTCCCAAGTACTTCTTGTTTAAAAAACTTTTCTTTGAAATTGGTCCATTGATCAATACCGCTTTATTTTTAATTTTTTTAATTATTTCAAGAGTTATCTTGAAGCTTTCTTCTATATAATTATTTGATCTACTTGAAATATTTGAAAAAATATGATCATGCTTAAATTTTACATCAATTATATTCACAATGTTCTTTTTTGCTTTTTTGTAATTCTCTATTTTGTTTATAGGAAATATAATTTTAAGTTTTGATAATTGTTTTTTTAATAAAGATATATTTCCAACTAAAATTATTTTTTTTTTATATGTTTTTTTTTTTTTAAAGTACTTACCAATTATTTCTGAAAATGTACTGTAGGGCTCACCAAGAACTACAAATATGTATTTAATATTCATAAATTTGAGTATTTTGTTTTAGTTTTTTATAAAATAAAAGAGAAAATTGATTTAGTTGTTTGTTTTTTTCAAACATAATAAGTTCTTCATACTCTTTTTCAAATGTTATGTTCTGTTTCATTTCTTTTTTTTCATTGATTGTAAGAATTAAATATCCGTTAGGAAATTTCAATGGTTCAGAAACTTGATTTTTTTTCATCTTTTCCAATAATAGAGTCAATTCTTTAGATAATAATGTCTCCTTCACCCATCCTATTTTACCGCCTTTATTTGAACTATTTGATATACTGTATTTAGATGCAGCAGTTTTAAAATTATTTTTTTCAATGAATTCAATTATTTCATTGTATTTTTTTTTTAAATTTTGTTTGTCCTCAATTTCAAATAATATTTCAGATAAGTTATATTCAAACTTTTGATTATTCGAGATTTTTTCAACCAAATCTTCTTTAAGTCTTTTTTCATCAATTCTGATTAATGAATTATATTTTTGAAATATTAACTCATTCCATAAACTTTCGTATTTTACTTTTTCTATAATTTTATTGTAATCAATTTTGTTTTTTTTTGTTAATTTAATAAATTCATTCTCATTTTTAGTGTTTTTAAAATCAAAAAGTTTTTTTTTTATTTCTTTATCAATATTTGGATTATTGTTTTCTTTAAATATTCTATCAATTTCTTTTTTCTTTATTATTTCTTTTATTAAAGACTTTTCCGCTATTTCTATAACCTCTGTATTTGACAAGCTTTTCAAATTTGGTCTCAAAAAAACAAGGTACTTTTTTTCATTAAGGATATCTATATTTGTTATAATTTCGTCCCCAATTTTGTACTTAATATTGATTTTTGCACTCAAATTTAAATGAGAAAAAAATAAAAAAATCAAAATTAATATTAATTTTATATTTTTCATCAAATTAATTGTTTATTAATTTTCCAACATTCGGCACTCCTAATTCAGTAAAAGGAATAATTTTTATTAAAAATGATAAACTTTTGTTTGGTTTCAAATTTCCATCTCTGAAAAATGATTTGTTATAATTTAAGTTAATTGAAATACAATCTGTTTGATATTCATAAATTAAATCATAATATTGTGTAAAGTCATCCTTTAAATCTTTAGTTATTTCAAAAATTAATTTATTTTCATCATCAAATGAAAAAATACTATTATTTTTGATATTTTCTTTTTTACCAATATCATTATCTTCAGTGTAATATGTAAAGTTTGTTAAAAAATTATTTAATCCATATTCAAAATTGATTTGCTCTAAATTAGAATATTCTAAATCTCTGTCATAAGAAAAAAAATAACTTAATTTAGTATCTTCATTGTAATTATAGTTTATGTTGCCAAAAATATCAGATCTAGTTTTATTTAATTTAGACTTTGAAGGTAATTTTATATTTTCTCTAGATTTTAAAACATTAGCTACTTTAAAATCCAAAATATTGAATCCATAATTATCTGTTCTTTTAAACTCTAGACCTAAACTCAATGCATCGCCACCTTCAACTTGATTTGAAGTACCAATTCTGTTTAAATTAAACACGTTGTCATAGTTTAATAAAATATCTTTAGTTGAAATATCATTATTACCATTTGGACTATATCTAATTGATAAAAGAGGTTTTAAATAATGAGTATGATTATCGTTAACATCTTTTTTTAATGGTAAACTTGCATCAAGTTTAAATGCACCAAAAAGACTATAGTTTGTGTCTTCATCAAAATTTGTTGAATTCTCAGCATATGTTGATGAATTTTTTAATAATAAGTTGTAATTAGAAACAATACCTTTTGAATTAAATAACTGATTTGAGGAATAAAGAAAATCATTAGTAATTTCACTCTCTATTACATTCGTGTCATAGTTTTTGTTATAACCATATGAATTGAATGTAAAATTACCATTATACTTTCTTGGAAGATTTATATTTTTTAAAAAATTAAAATCTGGAAATACATATTGATATCTATCATTGTAATTTCTAGATAAATCCTCAAATATTTTGAATGATGTGGAGAGACTTGCATCACTTAATTTCAAGTTAAGATCTAAATTAGACAACAGTAAATTATTATCTTTAATTAAAGATGAGCTCTCTTTTAACCTATGGTTTTTTAAATAATTGTCACCCTTTACATTTTGAATATTTAATTCAAAATTTAAACTATCATCTAATTTACCTATTTGATTATAAAAAAAGTGACCTTTAGATCCTTCATTACCAACCAAAAAGCTAAAGTCATTTAAAATATTTGAATTTTTTAGGGCCTGTCGATATTCATTTTGTAATAAAAAACTTTTATCAGCATAAATTCGAGGATTAAAAGTTAAGTCCTTATCTCCACTAATTACTTTAAAATATGGAATGCTAAAAGATGTACCTAGACTTTGAGAAGTTGAATAGGAAGGTGTTAAAAACCCAGATTTTCTCTTAATTGTTGGATCAGGATGATTAAAATAAGGTAAGAAGAATACTTTATAATCAAACATTTTTAACCATGAATTTTTATATTCAAAAATTTTTTTTGTTTTATCATGCTTAAATTCTTTAGTGTTTAATTCCCAACCTCTACATTTTTTATTTTTAATATTACATGTACTAAAAACAGTATTATAAACTTTTAATTCATCATCGTTTGAATATGAACTTCTTCCCTTTAATAAAGGATCATTTTTCTCATTCCCAAAATATGAATCTTCAAACTCAACTTTAATTTCATTTCCAGCAATTTCATTATTTTTTAAATTAACAATTAAATCTTCAAATATATACTTGTTATAATTTTTGTCTAAAATTATTGATTTATTTGACTTTAAGATCTCACTTATATAATCCAAATTGAACTTGTCTTTTAAAATATAAAAGTTTTTTTGATTATCTTCAATTAGTGCTTCCTTTTCTCCAAAAATTTTTCCTAATTTTCTGTCAAAAAATATATCAGTTGAATTAATTTTATACTTTCCATCTATATTTATCTCTGTTTTACCAATTGTATAAATTAAATCTTTAATTTTCTCATACTTAATTTCATTACTTTTTATATTAAGATTTTTTTCTAAATCTTCAAAAAAAACATTCCCTGTAAAAATTATTAAACTTTTTTCTTTGTTATAATTTGCTTTATTTGATTTAATTCTTATATTTTGACTAGGTATTTTTAAATAAGAGTCATATGCAATAATTATATTTCCATTTTCGGTAATATCTATATTGGTAGACTCAAATTCAATTTCCTGTGATAATGAAATTTTTATAGTTAGTATAAAAATTATTAAACTTAAAACTATTTTTTTTAACATTTTTTAATTTTCATTTACTTTCAATAAACCAATGTTACATAATAAAAAAAGTATTAAAAGTGGAGCCCAAACTGATAAAAAAATTGGCAAGACCCCTTTATTACCCAAAACACCGGAAAAATAATTTAAGTAGTAAACAATTACAGAAATTAAAATCCCAAAAATAATTACAAAAAATCTAGATTTATAATTTTTTAATTTATTTATAACTATGAAGCCCAATATTGACATCAATATATAAAAAAATGGCATACTATAAATTTTATTTAAATGTATTTTAATATCTGTATTCGAATAACCAATTTTTTGATAACTGTTTGATAATCTGTGAAGCTCATAAATATTTAATGAATTTAAATTAGAAAATAAATTCGAAATAATTTCACCATTAAAAGTTGAATTGTATACAAAACTTTTTAAATCACTTTTGTTACCGCTTTTATTAATCACAACCACATTACTTAAATACCAGTTTTTTGATATAATTTCTGCACTTTCGGCGATTAACGTACTTTTGCTGTCATAATATTTATCAATTTCTGTAATAGTAATGGATTTTAAATAATTTTTATCGAATTTTTCAGCATGGATAAAATATACGCTATCTTCAATTTCTTCTTTTAGCCAAAGTCCATCATCTTTAACAACTGCTAAATACTCATTTGTATTCGAAAATCTATTTTTTATATCTAAATATTTACTTTTTAAATCTGAAGACAATGAATAATAAAAAAACAATAAAAAGACACCCAATACAGACGAAATCAAAGTTAAAAGATAAATAATTTTAATATTACTTACACCATTAGAATTTAATATTTGTAGTTCACTTTTATCACTAAGGTTTAGATATAATATTTTTACGGTTATTAAAAATATAAAAGGAAATATTTCAAAAATTAAGGACGGAGCATTTAGTAAAGATAAATAAAATACATAATACATTTCAGTATTAAATTTTTCGGAAAACCTAATTTCTTCAAAAAAATTAACAACAATAACCAAACAAAAAAAAATTGAACTTATTACTAAAAATCTTTTTAAAAATAATAAGTATAAGTAGGTTTGATATTTTTTTATAATCATAAGTAGCTCATTTTGAATTTAGTCTTAATTAATAATGATAAATAAAAAAGTAATACAAATAGAAGAGGTAAAAAAATTAGAATTATCTCAAAATGAAATTTTAATGACAAAAATTTATAACTTAATTCAGAAAATAAAATAATCACAAAACCAATGGTAAATAAAATAAATTTATTATAATTTTCTAAAAAATTAATTTTAGGCTTTATAATACTCAAAGAGCTTAATAATGATAGTACTATTATATAAATAGGATTAATTGTTCGTTTAAACATTTCTTCATAAATATCTTTGATAGCAAAAGAATTTTTCTCTTCACATCGTATATCTTGATTTTTCCTTTGTTCAAAAAATTTTCCCAAACATAAAAATAAAGAATAACTTTTAGTCTCATTAAGTTTATTTATTTGTCGAGTTTTAGAATTTAAATCAGAAATCTCATAAACTGTCTCTTTGAAACTTAAGTTAATACTACCTCGGTAATCAATATTTGTGATTTTACCGTCAAATAACTTAAAAACAAATTCTCCATTATTATTTATTAACTTACCTTCGTTAGCTATAATAATTTTACTCTCTTCATCTGTTAATTTTTCTTTTATATAAATTCTTTTTAAAATCCCATTTTTTTGATTTTCCTCTACAAATATAGTTAGATTTTTTGTTAAGTTTGAAAATTTTTTTTCTTGAATAAGTTCAGGAAAAAATTCTATAGAAGATGTTTTCAAAAATTCTTGTTTTAAATTTTGGGTATATGGGACAATTAGTAAATTGAATAGAAGCTGCAAAAAAACAAAAAATAAAGATATTATTCCTATAAAATTTATAAATGTTATTTTTTTTATTCCATTTGTCCAAAAAACTATTAGTTCATTATTTTCCTCATACCTTGATAAAATTATAAATAAAGTTAAAAAATAAGTAAAAATTAAAAGTTTACTAAATATTTTTGGTAAGTTTAGCGAAGTATAGTAAAAGTAAACTTTTATTCCATGTCCTTGTTCGGATACGATGTCCAAAAGATTAACAGCCTGAATAACCCACACAATTAAGGTTATTGCAATAGATGATAACAAAAAAAATGAGAAAATATCAAAAGATAATTTACGATATATTAATTTATTCATTGAAATTACTAATTTAATAAATATACAACATTATCTATTAAATATTTCAAAAAAATGAAGTTAAAATTAAATTTTGTAACTAAAGTACCCAAAGTAGCTAGAGATAATGAGGTTATTTTAATAAATAATAAAAATATCAAAGTTAGAGGCCTTAAATTTTTAAGTAAATCTATATTTACCAATAAACTATTCTTGGAGAAAAAATTTCTTGTACAAAATACTAAAGATAAAAATTATACGTTTGTTAATTGTATGAAGTCTAAAACTTCACTAGATTATGAAAAATTAGGATCGAGCTTATATATTTTTTTAAAAAGTAATAAAATAGAAAATTCCTTTTTTAATCCAAAAATGTCTTTTCTTACTCACACGCAATTAGAAAAACTTTTACATGGCGCACAACTTAAGTCATATGATTTTAATGTTTATAAAACAGATAAGTCAAAAAGTATTAGCACAAATTTATTTATAGTCGGTAATGAATATAAAAAATCTAATTTATTAAGACAAAAATTAAATTCAATTTTAGAAGGCGTCATTCTTTCTAGAGACTTAGTATCTGAACCCGGAAATATTCTTCATCCAGATGAATATGCAAAACGAATTACTAAGTTAAGAAAATTTGGATTAAAAGTAACCGTGTATGATCAGAAAAAACTAAAAAAGTTAGGCATGAATGCTTTGCTTGGAGTAGGTCAAGGAAGTATTAGAGGATCGTATTTAGTCACTATAGAGTGGAAAGGTGCGAAAAATAAATCTAAGCCATTAGGCTTTGTTGGGAAAGGAGTGTGTTTTGATACTGGTGGTTATTCCTTAAAACCAGCAAAATTTATGGAAGATATGACCTATGATATGGCTGGCTCGGCAACTGTAGTTGGATTAATGAAAACTCTTGCTTTAAGAAAATCAAAAATTAATGCTGTTGGAGTAGTTGGACTTGTAGAAAATATGATAAGTGGAAATGCTCAAAGACCTGGTGATATTGTTAAATCTTATAGTGGAAAAACAATTGAAGTTTTAAATACTGATGCTGAGGGAAGATTAGTTTTAGCAGATGCTTTAACATTTACAGAAGAAAAATTTAAGCCACAGTTTATTGTTGATTTAGCAACATTAACTGGAGCTATAATTGTTTCTCTTGGCTCAGAGTATGCTGGTCTATTTTCAAATAATGATAAATTATCTAAACAACTAATCGATGCAGGTGAAAGTGTTGAAGAAAAACTCTGGAGAATGCCTTTAAACGAAAACTTTGACAAATTAATAAATTCCAAAAACGCAGATATGCAAAATATTAATTATGTAGGTGGGGCAGGTTCGACCACAGCAGCACAATTTTTGCAGAGGTTCATAATAAATAAAACCCCTTGGGCCCACTTAGATATTGCTGGCATGGCATTTTCAAAATATGGAGGAGCACTTAACTCTGGTGGTGCAACTGGTTATGGAGTTAGATTGCTAAATAAATTAATTGAGGATAATTATGAGTAATATTGAGCAAACTTTATCAATAATTAAACCAGATGCAGTTGAAAGAAATCTTCAAGATCTGATTAAGCAGGAATTTACAAATAAAGGATTTGAAATAATAAAAGAAAAAAAAATCCATATATCTAAAGAGGAAGCCGAAAGGTTTTATAAAGTACATGAGTCCAAACCATTTTATAACGATTTATGCACTTATTTGTCTTCAGGTCCCATTATTGTAATGACTTTACAACGAGAAAATGCAGTTGCGGAAAATAGAAAGTTAATGGGAGCAACAAATCCAGTTGACGCAGAGGAAGGCACTTTGAGGAAAAAGTACGGTATTTCAATTGATAAAAATTCTGTTCATGGTTCAGACAGCACTGAAAATGCTAAAATTGAATTAGATTTTTTTTTTAATCACTAGCTAATAATTTAATAATAGCTTTTGGGTATATTTTATGCTCGATTTTTAAAACCTTTTTTTCTAATTTTTTTGCATTGTCAGATTTTAGTATCTTTATTTTTTTTTGAAGTATTATTTTTCCCGAATCTAATTTCTCATTAACAATATGTACTGTAGCTCCAGAGTATTTATCTTTATTTTGAATTGCTCTATTGTGTGTATTTAAACCTCTATACTTAGGGAGTAGAGAAGGGTGAATATTAAGTATGGGTTTATAGAATTTTCTTATAAAACTACTTGAGAGTATTTTCATAAATCCAGCTAAACAAATCAAATCAACATTATTTCTTTTTAATAATTTTAACAAACGATCTTCAAAACTTTTACTATTAGAATATTTGATAAAGACATTATTAATTTTAGATTTATTTGCATAATGCAATCCTTTTGCACCAAAATTATTAGAAACAACTAGAATAATCCTAATTAAAGATTTTTTTGTTTTTGAATATTTAATTAATGATCTTAGGTTACTACCTCTACCACTTATCAATACTGCTGTATTTTTTTTACCAGATGACTTTTCCACTCAACTTTACTTTTTCTGAATTTTTTGTAATTTTTCCAATTACATATGGTTTATATTTTTTTGGAAAAAATCTAATTATTTTTTCATAGTTAGATCGTTTTGCTATCAAACAAAAACCTACACCACAATTAAAAGTTTTTAACATTTCTCGATCGCTGACACCTTGACTTTTTAGCCATCTAAATATTTCTAGTGTCTTTATTTTTTCTAAATTTATTTCAGCACAATAATTATCTGGTATTATTCTTTTAATATTATCTTTTAATCCACCTCCGGTAATATTTGCACAAGCATTCAAATACTTTTTTTTAATTAATTTTAATACATGCATTACATATATTTTTGTTGGTACTAATAATTCTTTTTTTAAAAATAAATTTCTTTTTAGATTAATTTTTTTTTTTTTTATAATTTGTCTTACTAAGGAATATCCATTTGAGTGGAGACCACTTGAAGGTATTGCCAGCACTAAATCTTTTTCTTTTATTTTATTTAATAAGATTTTATCTTTATCTACTAAGCCTAAAGAAAATCCTGCAATATCAAATTTCCCTTTAGAATATGTTCCAGGCATTTCTGCAGTTTCTCCGCCAACTAATTCACAGTCAGCTAATTTGCAGCCTTTAATAATTCCACTAATAATATTTTTAAGTTTTTTTGTATCAACTCTTTCAACAGAGATATAATCTAAAAAAACTAAAGGCTTTGCACCTTGAACTATAATGTCATTTACACACATTGCTACAAGATCTATTCCAATTGTATCAAATTTACCAAGTATATTTGCTACTTCAATTTTTGTACCAACTCCATCTGTGCTAGTTACAAAATATGGATTCTTTAATTTACTTGGCAGTTTTGTAAGTGCTCCAAATCCTCCGATATTCTTAAATTCACCACTTTTTTTTGATTTTTTTGTACTTGAAGATATAAATTTAATAAAATTATCTGCTTTTTTTATGTTAACACCACTTTTTTTATACGTAAATTTATCAGTTTTCATATTTAAATTATGCTTTTAATAAAAAATAAAATTAATAATTCTTTATACTTTTTTTTTTTACTTTTGATTTTAATTTTTATTAAGTTTTCCACAATTAAAGTACTCGCAAATAATTACACGGTCAAAAATATTAATATTAAAGAGCAATACGATATAAATTTTAATAAAGATCAAGTCATTAATAAAGGTTTTAAAAAAGCATTTAAAACATTAATTTTTAAGATTGTAGAGAATAAAGATAAAAATATATTTGAAGATGTTTCAATCAATAAAATAAGTTCATTAATTGATAATTTTTCTATAACAAATGAAAAATTTATAAATGATAATTATGAGGTCGATTTTGAGGTTAAGTTTGACAAAAAAAAATTATTATCATTTATTAGAGGAAAAAATGTTATTTCCTCTGTTCCAAAAGACACAGATATTCTTTTTATACCAATTTTAATTGATACACAAAGTAACGAAATTAAGTTTTTTGATCAAAATTATTTTTATAACAATTGGAACAATGTTAATAAAAATTATTTTTTATTAAATTATAATTTACCAGATGAAAATATTGAAAATTTTCGTCTTTTTCAAAGAATAAAAAATAATATTGAAAACAATGATTTGTCCGAGATTACAAATAAATACAACTTTGAAAATATTTTTGTTGTAATATTTTATAAAAATAAAAAAAATTTACAAATATTTTCCAAAATAAGTTTTTCAAATTCGAATTTCAAATTTAACTTAGACCAAAAAAATATAAATTATGAAGATAATAAAGTTTTAGATCAAATTATTTTAAAATTAAAAATTTTATACGAAGATAAGTGGAAGTTAATTAATAAAATCAATACTTCAATTACAATACCTATAAAAATTTCAATAAAAAATAGCAATTTCATAATTTCTGATAAATTAGAAAATATATTAAATCAATCAGATTTTGTATATGAATATGAAATAGAAAAAATGAATAGTAAAGAAATTATATATAAAATAATTTATAATAATAATCCTGAAAAATTTTTAAATACCTTAAAAGTAAATGATATTAATATAAACTCTTCAAGTGATATTTGGAATATAGAATGAGAGAATTAGATCAAAAACTCTTAGACTTTGGAATTGCCGAAAGTTTTGATGAAAATGATTATTATGTTTCTAAAAGTAATTATTTTGCAAAAAATATTATAGAGGCCTGGCCTAAATGGGAAAAAAAAATTGTAAACTTAGCTGGAGAAAAATATTCTGGCAAAACACATTTATCAAACATATTTAAAAAAAAAAGTAACGCTCTATACTTATATAGCAAAAACATCGAAGATAAGATTTTAAAAAAAATTAAACTTTCTGATAATATAATAATTGAAGACTTAGAAGAAAACTTTGACGAAAAACTTCTTTATTCCATATTCAATTTGGTTGAACAGGATAATAAATTTTTGTTAATCTCATCAAAAAAACCAATAGATACAATGAAATTTACACTTCCAGATTTAGTATCAAGATTAAAAAATTGCATTATTGCTACAATTGAACAGCCAGATGATGAATTGATTTATGCAATAATTTTAAAAAGTTTCTCCGATAGACAAATTAAATTGGATAATAAAATTATAGATTATATTATAAAAAGAATTGCTAGATCGTATAGCAAAATGCATGAATTTATATATAAGATTGATGAATTAAGTTTAAAGAAAAAGAAATCTATTAATTTTAAAATAATAAAAGAGATAATAAATTGAACAAATATAGGACACACACTTGCGGAGAGCTAACTTTAAATAACAAAGATCAAACAATAAAGTTATCAGGTTGGATAAATAAGAAAAGAGATCATGGAAATCTATTATTTCTGGATCTAAGAGATCACTATGGACTCACTCAATGTGTAATTGATGAGGGTAAAAAAATTTTTAAAGAGATAGAAAAACTTCCTTTAGAAACTGTATTACAAGTTGAAGGTAAAGTTTTAGTGAGAGAAAAAGATACAATTAACAAAAATTTAAATACAGGAGAAATTGAAGTAGGAATTGAAAAATTTAAAATACTTGCAACAACTAAGGAATTACCACTTCCTGTTTTTTCAGATCAAGAATACTCTGAAGAAATTAGATTAAAGTATAGATTTTTAGATTTAAGAAGAAATAAAATTCATAATAATATCATCTTAAGATCTAAAATTATTTCATTTATTAGATCTGAAATGCAAAAATATGGTTTTCTAGAATATCAAACACCTATATTAACTTCATCTAGCCCAGAAGGTGCTAGAGACTTTTTAGTACCAAGTAGACTAAACCCTGGTAAATTTTACGCTTTACCTCAAGCACCACAGCAATTTAAACAGTTAATCATGGTGTCTGGTTTTGACAAATATTTTCAAATTGCGCCATGTTTTAGAGATGAAGATGCAAGAGCGGATAGAAGTCCAGGAGAGTTTTATCAACTTGACTTAGAAATGTCTTTCGTAGAACAAGAGGATGTATTTAAAATAGTTGAAGAGTTATTTGTAAATTTATTTAAAAAATTTTCTTCTAAAAAGTTACTTCATGAAAAATTTCCCAGAATTCCTTTTAATGAAGCTATGTTGAAATATGGTTCTGACAAACCAGATTTAAGAAATCCTTTAAAAATAGCAGATATTACTGAAATTTTTAAAAGAGATGATGTTAACTTTGAAATATTTAAAAAATTAGTAATTAAGGGATCGATAGTTAGAGGAATTGTTACAAAAAATACATTTGAAAAACCAAGAAGTTTTTTTGATGGAATTGATAAATGGGCTAAAGATGAGGGATCTTCTGGTCTTGCATATTTTTCTATTGAAAGTCAAGACAAATTGATTGCCAAAGGACCTGTAGGAAAATTTTTTTCTGAAGAATCTATAAAAGAGATAATGACAAAAATGAATGCTGACATAGGTGATACGATATTTATGTCTTGTGGAAATAAATCTGAAGTTGAGAAATTATTAAGTAATGCGAGAAATAAAATAGCAAATGAATTAAATTTAATTGACGAAAATGTTTTTTCATTTTGTTGGGTCATTGACTATCCAATGTTTGAAATAGATGAAAATACTAAAAAGATTGAATTTAGTCACAACCCTTTTTCTATGCCGCAAGGAGATACTGATAATTTAGATTTTTCAGAACCCCTCAAACTAAAAGCTTTTCAATACGATATTGTATGTAACGGCATTGAATTGTCCTCTGGAGCGATCAGGAACCATAAACCTGATTTAATGTATAAATTATTTGAAATCGCTGGCTATTCTAAGGAATTAGTGAATGAGAAATTTAGTGGTATGATTAACGCTTTAAGCTATGGTGCACCTCCACATGGCGGAATTGCCCCTGGTATAGATAGGATCGTGATGTTACTAGCAGAAGAAAAAAATATTAGAGAGATAACAATGTTTCCGATGAATCAAAATGCTCAAGATTTAATGATGAATGCACCTTCCGAAGTAGACGAAGATCAATTAAAAGAACTTAATATTTCAAAAAGAAAAAAATAATTATTTTTTTCCTTTAAGATTTATTCTTATATCTGATAAATCCACCAGTTTCTTTTTATAATCGTTTCTAACAAAACCTTTACTTGTAATATCTTTTACAAGTTTAATTAGTTGGTTCTGATCTTCACTTTCTTGACTTTCATTAGTGTCAGAATTGCCAGTTATAGATGGGGTGTGAGCTAAATCTTCTCTATTTAAGTAGGAAATCGCTAGCTCTCTAAAAATATAATCTAATATTGAACTTGCACTCATTATTCGATCATTTCCGTAAACTTTACCTGAAGGTTCAAATTTTGTGTCTAAATATGCATTTACAAACTCATCTAGTGGAACTCCATATTGAAGGCCTAATGATATTGCTATCGCAAAATTATTCATAAGAGCCTTTACTAACTCACCTTCTTTACTGGTATCGATAAAAATTTCTCCTATTTTACCATCTTCATATTCACCAGTATGCAAATATACTTTGTGATCACCTATTGAAGCTTTTTGAATATAACCTTTTCTCCTATCAGGCATACTAAATCTTTTACCTATATTATCAGTTATATTTTTTTTAAAATTGTCATCAATTGGTTTAGATTTGTTACTACTTTTGATGTCTTGATTATTAATTGGTTGCGAAACAATTTCGACTTTATTACTTTTACTATCTTGAAGGTTTTTTGTTTTTCTATTATCTAGTTTGACATCGATAATTTCAAATTTTCCATTGTCATTTTTCTCTAAATTGTTAAGATTTTCCTCATTTATTTCATCTAAATAATGAGATACTTTAAAACTACATGTGTAGTACGTTTCAACTAAATATTTTGCCATTGTAATCCTATTTGTAAATTGAATCTCGATATGATTAATGTATATACATTTTTCAATTATAGTCTAATTGTTAATTTACAATTACTAATTGAAATTACTAAAATAAAATGATTAAAGAAATTTTTACTTGGTGGAACAAACAAACACTTGGCACAAGACTTTATACAATTTTATTTGGAAAATTAGTTGGTGAAGATAAATCAGGTAACAAATATTATGAGAGTAAGTCTGGAAAAAGATGGGTTATTTATAACGGGGAAGTTGAAGCATCAAAAATACCAAGTGAATGGTATTCTTGGATTCATCATACTGGAAATAAAATTGAAAACAGTCACAAATTAGACAAATATAGTTGGCAAAAAGAGCATATGCCAAATCAAACAGGAACAGAAAACTCCTTTCATCCAAATAAAAACAAAAGTAAAAATGCTTCAAACAAAAAATACACATCTTGGAAAAGCTAAAATTTTTATTTTATTTTTTTTTATTTACTTATTACAAACATCCAATTCTATGAGTGAAAACCAATTACAGACAGAAAATTTTGCTGTTTTAACAATTTTAGATAAAGTTAATTCTAATAGTAATATAATTGAGATCGAAGTAGGAAAAGAATATAAATTTAAAAATCTATCGATAAATATTTTAAAATGTAATAATTCTAAATTTGATGATGATCCAGAAGTGACAGCATATATGCAAGTGAAAGATATAGTAAATAAAGATGAAAATATAGTATTTATTTTTAATGGTTGGACGTTTGCATCATCTCCATCTATAAGACCCTTTGATCATCCAGTCTATGATATTTGGTTAAAAAAATGTTATTCTTAAAGTAATTTTTCTTTATCAAGCCAACTCACATTAAAATCTGAATTTAAAAATTTTTTATGATTCAATAGTATCTTATGTAAGTCTATTGTTGTCTTTATGCCTTCAATAACAAATTCATCAAGGGATCTCCGCATTCTTTGAATTGCTTCAGTTCTGTTCCGTCCATGACATATTACTTTGCAAATCATGCTATCATAATATGGAGTTACCTTATATCCTTGGAATATAGCACCATCTACTCTTGTTCTAAAACCCGATGGTTGATGACACATGGTAATTTCTCCTGGTGAGGGCTGAAAATTTTTACTCACATCTTCAGCATTTATTCTACATTCTATTGCATGACCTCTTGGTTTAATATCTTCTTGTTTTAAAGCAGTATTACCATCATAAGCAATCCATATCTGTTCCTTAATTAAATCTATTCCTGTTACAACCTCAGTTACTGGATGTTCTACTTGTATTCTTGTATTCATTTCTAAAAAATAAAATTTCCCATCTTCATAAATAAATTCTACTGTTCCAGCACCTTCGTATCCAATTTGGTTTACCATTTTTACTGTTTTATCAAAAAGATCTTTTCTTATCTCATCATTAAGTAAAGGACTAGGTGTTTCCTCGATAAGTTTTTGATGTCTTCTTTGAATAGAGCAGTCTCTCTCATGTAAATGAACTGTTCTATTTTTTCCTGACAATATTTGAACTTCAATATGTCTAGGATTCTGAAAAAATTTTTCAATATAAACTTCATCATTGCCAAAAAATTTTTTTGCTTCAGTTTTCGCTGTTAAAAATAAGTTTTGAAATTCATCTTCTTTTGTAACAATTTTCATACCTTTTCCACCACCACCACCTGCAGCTTTAATCAATACTGGATATCCAATATTTTTACATATTTGTCTTGCTTCATTTAAATCAGACACACCTCCATTTGATCCTTCAATAACCGGAAGGCCATATTTTTTTGCGATTTTTTTTGCCTCAATCTTATCACCCATCATTTTTATTAATTTTGATGATGGACCAATAAATTTAATTTTGTTCTGTTCCAAAATTTTTGCAAATTCATAATTTTCAGATAAAAAGCCATACCCAGGATGAACAGCTTCAGAATTTGTCAACTCAATTGCTGACATTATAGCTGGAATATTTAAATAACTATTTGCTGCTTGATGTGGACCTACGCATATACTTTCATCGGCTAATCTTACATGCATACTATTTCTATCAACATCAGAATGAATGGCGACTGTTTGTATGCCCCATTCTTTACAGGCTCTTATAACTCTAACAGCTATCTCACCTCTATTTGCAACAAGAATTTTTTTGAACATTTTTACTCAATTATTGCTATCGTATGTCCATATTCAACAGGTTGACCATCTTCAACACAAATTTTTTTTACAGTGCCAGTTATTGGAGATGGTACATGATTCATTGTTTTCATAGCCTCAACAATCATTATTGTATCACCTTTGTTAATTTTTTTACCAACTTCTACAAACTTTTTACCGCCTGGTTCTGGTGCCAAATAAGCTGTTCCTATTATAGGCGATGGGACTTCAGTTCCGCTAATATTGTCTATTTTAATATTTTCTGATTTTATTTCTGATTTTATTTCTCTAACGGAGGCTATATTTGGTCCAGACGATTTTGATACTTTAACTTTTATATCTTTTTCAGTGTATTCTATCTCGGTTAGATTAAATTCATTTAAATAATCTGTAAGCTCTTTAATTATATTTTTATTTATTTTCATTCAACATTTCATGCATAGAATTTATGGCCAAAATATATCCATTTACCCCTAATCCACTAATTATTCCTGTAACAACACCACTTATTAAAGACTTATGACGAAATTCCTCTCTTTTATATATATTTGATATATGAAGTTCAATTATTTTACCTTTAAATATATCTAGAGCATCTCTTATTGCAACTGATGTGTGGCTATATCCACCTGCATTAATTATTATTCCATCGAAGTCGTTTCTGGCACTTTGAACAATATCAACGATTTCCCCCTCAACATTCGATTGTTTCATTTCTAGAGTTAAATTTAATTCTTTCGATTTTTTTTTACAAATATCTTCTAGGTATTTATAATCTTTGCTACCATATTGTGATTGTTCTCTTTCACCTATTAGATTAAGATTGGGACCATTAATGATTAATATTTTACTCACAAAATCTTTATAATCTATGAATATTAAAAATAAAATAAAAATAACTGTAAATGGCAAGCAAATGCAAATAATCCCTAAATTTTCATTGAAGAGCTTGATTATAAAATTAAAAATGCCATTAAATAAAATAGCTATAGAACTAAATAAAAAAATTATAGACAAAAGAAAAATTGCTAAAATTCAATTAAAAAAAGGTGATAAAATAGAAATTGTTCATTTTATCGGTGGTGGATAATGATTGACAAAAAATTTAAGATTGCAAATAAGATTTTTAAATCACGTTTGATAGTTGGAACTGGAAAATATAAAAGTTTCAGTGAATGCGCTAAAGCTATTAAGACTTCTGGTGCAAATATAGTGACAGTGGCCGTTAGAAGAGTAAACATTTTGGACAAAAATAAAGCTAGACTTATGGATTATATTGATCCAAAAAAAATAACATACTTACCAAATACAGCTGGATGTTTTACAGCAGAAGATGCAATTAGAACTTTAAGATTAGCAAGAGAAATAGGTGGGTGGAAATTAGTAAAATTAGAGGTATTAGGTGACAAAAAAAACCTTTTTCCTGAAATGATTGAAACTTTAAGATCTACTGAATTATTAACAAAAGAGGGTTTTAAAGTAATGGTTTATTGTAATGATGATCCATTAATGGCAAAAAGATTAGAAAATGCTGGGGCTGTTGCAATTATGCCTTTAGCTGCTCCCATTGGCTCAGGACTTGGAATACAAAATAAAGTAAATATTAGAATTATAAGAAAACAAACAAAATTACCTTTAATAATTGATGCGGGATTAGGACAGGCATCAGATGCAAGTATTGCTATGGAGCTTGGTTGTGATGGTATTTTGGTTAATACAGCTATTGCAAAAGCAAAAAATCCTATTCTTATGGCAGAGGCAATGAAGTTTGCCGTTATTTCTGGTAGAAAATCTTTTTTATCTGGGAGAATAAAGCCAAATTTATTTGGTTCGGCATCAACAACAAATAAAGGTGTTATTTAGTTTTTTTTTTGTAAAATTTTTTTCTAAACTTTCTTTTTTTATAAATCTTTCTCACATTACTTTTAATATTTTTTTCATCTTTTTTGTTTTCAATTTTAATTGTCTTTAAATTTTCTACTTTTTCAATTTTATCTAATACTTTTTTTGTTTTTGACTTAAATTCAATAATATAATCTTCCAAGTTTAGATCATTATTTATTTTTAAATCAATTTTGGCTTTATGTTTTTTTTCAAAATATTTTACAACTTCTTGATAGTGTTCGGTTATATGCTTCTCTATTTTATCGTTTATAGTCAATTCAACTAATTTCGCATTTTGCTCTAAAGATTTAATTTCTATTAGTTTAAGAATTTTTAAAACAAAAGTTTCATCTGTTAATTTCATATGCCATTTTACATTACTTTCCCTAAGTCTCTGTCTTGACATTTCTAGTAATCCAAAATTACTTATTCTTCCAATTTGTATTCTTGCTCTATCATTTCTACATTTTTCTTTTAGTTTTCTCTCTACTTGTCTTCTATTATTAAAGCTTAACATATCTATAAAATCTATAATTATTAATCCTGATAAGTCTCTAATTTTAATTTGTCTTGCAATCTCTTCAGCTGCTTCAATATTTGTATCAAAAGCTGTGCTTTCAACATTTTTTTGTTTAATTGATTTCCCAGAATTTACATCTATTGATACAAGTGCCTCTGTTGGATTTATCACTAAATATCCTCCAGATGTTAGTTTTACTTCAGTCTCAAAAATTTCAAATAATTTTTTCTCAATATTTTCTTTATAAAAAAGGGGCACTTTGTCTCTATATTTTTTTACTTTTTTTATTTGATTTGGCATCATTAGCTTTAAGTAATTTTTTGTCTTCTGATAACCCTCATTACCTTCAACAAATATGTTTTGAGTATCATCATCATACATATCTCTAATACATCTTTTTATTATATCGCTTTCCTGATGTATTAATGATGGAGCAATAGAGTTTAAAGCATTATCTTTTATTTGATCCCAAACTTTAATTAAATTTTTTAAATCATTATCTATTTCATTTTTAGTTTTATTTGATCCAGCTGTTCTCACAATAATTCCCATTTCTTTTGGAATAATTAATTCATTTAAAATACTCCTAATTTTTTTTCTTTCTCCTGGATTAAATATTTTTCTGGAAATTCCTCCACCTTTAGCAGTGTTAGGCATTAGTACTATATATTTTCCTGCTATAGATATGAACGTACTTAGAGCTGCACCTTTAAGACCTCTTTCATCTTTTAAAACCTGAACTAATATTACTTGATTTGGTTTTATTACTTCTTGAATTTTATATCTTTTAGATGGAAATTTTTTTTGTTTATTTAATTTTTCGTTTTCATTATCTTCATTTTTTTCAACTGGGTCACTTATTTTTATTTCTTCTTTACCCTCTAGAATTTTATCTTCTATATTTTCGCTTTCTTTAGATAACTCTATTCTTACTCTTTCCTCTTCTTGTTTAATTTTTTCTAAATCACTAAGTGGTAGTTGATAATAATCAGACTGAATATCATTAAATGATAAAAAACCATGTCTCTCCCTTCCAAAATCGACAAATGCTGCTTGTAGAGATGGCTCTATTCTGCTTACCTTTCCTAAGTATATGTTATTCTTAATTAAAGTATTATTTATACTTTCATACTCATAGTCTTCGATATGATTGTTATTTTTAAGAACAACTCTGGTCTCATTAGGATGCGAAGCATCAATGTATAAATTTTTAGACATATTTTTAATGATTTTTTCATAAGTTAATTTAATAAATTCTGTGCCTTAACAATAACAAATTCATGAGATATTTAAACTAAAATGCAAAAGGTTCTTAAAAGATTGTTATTATTTGGATTATTGTCTTCAATACTATTTTTGTCTGCAATTATATCTATTCTGTGGATTTATTCTAATAAATTACCTGATTATAAGTATCTTAAAAGTTACAAACCACCTGTATCAAGTAAATTATATTCAGGAAATGGTCTACTAGTTAGTGATTTTTCCTCAGAAAAGAGAATATTTGTTCCATTTTCAGCAATATCTCAAAATGTAATTAATGCATTCTTATCGGCTGAAGATAAGAA
Organism: uncultured Pelagibacteraceae bacterium; assembly: GCA_902539195.1. Lineage (GTDB taxonomy): Bacteria > Pseudomonadota > Alphaproteobacteria > Pelagibacterales > Pelagibacteraceae > Pelagibacter. Next base: position 20,858 of record CACBHZ010000011.1, read on the forward strand.
CTTTTTTGACCATCCTGGAGTAGATGCAAAAGGAGTCATAAGAGCAATAAAAAATAATATATTTAACATTATAAATTCAAAAAGATTAGAGGGCGCTTCTACAATCACTCAACAAGTTGCAAAAAACTTTCTCTTAACAAATGAGGTTAGTATTGACAGAAAAATAAAAGAAGCCATTCTTGCATTTAGAATTGAACGCGTTCTCTCAAAAAAAAGAATATTAGAGCTTTACTTAAACCAGATATATTTAGGAGAGGGTAGCTATGGTATAGCTTCAGCGAGTTTAAGATATTTTAACAAACCAATAAGTGAATTAAATTATGGTGAGGCGGCACTTTTGGCAGCTCTTCCAAAAGCTCCAAGTAAATATAATCCTTACAAAAACGTAGAATTAGCAAAATTTAGAAGAAACTTAGTTTTAAATAATATATTGGACAACGGTTTCATAAATAAAAATCAACATAATCAACTAATAAATTCAGAAATTAAATTACAGAAAAGAAAGAGAATTTACTTAGAAGATGCAAGATATTACGTAGAAGATGTTAGAAAATATGTCATTGATAATTATGGTTTTGATAAAGTATATAAACAGGGATTCAATATAAAAACACCTCTAAATTTACATTTGCAAAAAATAGCCACACAATCTTTGAGAAAAGGTCTTCAAGAATTCGACAAAAGAAAAGGATGGAGAGGTCCTTTGTCAAACAAAAAAAAACATCAAAATTGGAAAAATGACCTTTCGAAATTTTATTTGGAAAAATCATTAGGATGGGAATTAGCTATCGTTGATAGGATTGATAAATTTGAAACAGTTATTGAAACTCAAAATGGAAACAAGGGAGTAATAAACTTTAATGATATCGATTGGACACGAAAGGGATTTAATAAATTATTTCAAAAAGGGGATATAATTTACGTAAAAAAAATTACCAACGGTAATTATAGCTTGAAACAACTTCCTAAAGCGAATGGTGGAATCGTTGTTATGGATCCTTACTCGGGAAGAGTATTAGCACTTTCAGGAGGTTTTAGTTTTAAGAAAAGTGAATTTAATAGGGCCTCTCAAGCACAACGCCAACCAGGATCTGCCTTCAAACCCTTTATATATGCTCTAGCATTAGAAAATAATTTTTTACCAACCACCTTAGTACTAGATGCACCTATAGTTTTAGATCAAGGTAATGATTTAAAGATGTGGAAACCAGAGAATTATGGTAAAAAATTTTATGGACCCTCAACTTTAAGAACTGGAATAGAGAAATCAAGAAACTTAATGACAGTCAGGATAGCTCAAGAATTAGGAATTGATAAAATAATAAGTTTTTCAAAAAAATTGAACATTTATGAGAACCCTGATGAACTTATGTCTGTATCTTTAGGATCTGCAGAGACAACTCTTCTAAAGATTACTAGCGCATATTGTTCTTTTTTAAATGGCGGCAAGTTAGTTAATCCAATATTAATTGATCGAATTCAAGATAGTCAAGGAAAAACTATTTTTAACAATGAAAAAAGATATTGCGAGAATTGTGATTTAATTTCCTATAAGGGTATAAATAATCCAATAATCAAAAGTAAATATAAACAGATTATTTCACCTCAAACTGCATATCAAATCACTTCGATGCTAAAGGGTGTTGTTGAAAGAGGAACCGGCAAAGGACTAAAAGATCTTAAACTTGAATTAGCAGGCAAAACTGGGACAACAAATAACAATACTGATACCTGGTTTATTGGATTTACCTCTAACTTGGTAGTGGGTGTTTATATTGGCTATGATAATCCTAAAAGTCTAGGTAAATTTGAAACAGGGTCAAAAACAGCAATGCCAGTATTTAAAGAATTTATAAAAAAAACTGCAAATACTTACAATGCAAGACCTTTTAAAGTTGCAGACAATATAAAAATGATGGTTGTTGATGCTAAGACAGGTGAAAAAGCCAATTCTAAAACGAAAAAAACAATAATTGAGTCTTTTAAAATAGTAAATAATAAACTTGATAGTATATCTAATAATTTTGATGGTAGATTAAATTCAGCAAATATATTAAAATTTTATTAATGGATCAGGAAATTTTAAATCTAAAGATAGAAATCGAGAAAATTAATCAAAGAATTAAGGAGTTTCTTTGAAAAGAATAATATTTCATCAAAATTAAATAATATTTCGACGAAAATAGAAAAAGCAGATTTTTGGAAGAATAAAAAAGAGGCTGAAAAAATTTTAAAAGAAAAAACGAATTTAGAAAAGTTATTAAAGAGCTACGAACTAATATCCAATGAAAGCAAGGATTTATTTGATATTTATGATTTAGCTTTTGAGGAAAATAATAATGAAATTATTAAAGAGACAACAACTAATATTAAGTCATTATTTTATAATGTTAAACAAATTGAAATAAAATGTTTTCTATCAAATGAAAACGATACACTAGATAGTTATCTAGAATTTCATGCAGGAGCTGGAGGAACTGAAAGTCAAGATTGGGCAGATATGTTAAGACGAATGTATATGAAATGGGCAAGCAAAAAAAATTATAAAATAGAAATAATTAGTGAACATAAGGGAGATGAAGCGGGTATAAAATCATCAATTATAAAAATTAGTGGAGATTACATTAATGGATTATTAAAAAATGAATCAGGTATTCATAGACTTGTTCGAATATCTCCTTTTGATTCTGGTGCTAGAAGACACACAAGTTTTGCGAGTGTTTGGGTTTATCCCGTGATATCAGAGAATATAGATATAGAAATTTTAGAAAAGGACCTAAGAATAGATACCTATCGATCTAGTGGTGCCGGAGGTCAACATGTTAATACAACTGATAGTGCTGTACGAATAACACATTTGCCTACTAAAATTGTGGTACAATGTCAAAATGAAAGATCACAGCATAAAAATAAAGAAACCTGCATGAATATGTTAAAAGCAAGGCTTTATGATTATGAATTAAAAAAAAAAGAGAAGGTAAATGAAAGTCTTGAAAATTCAAAGTCAGAAATAGGCTGGGGTCACCAAATTAGATCATATGTATTACATCCTTACAAAATGGTAAAAGATAATCGAACTAATTTTGAAAGTTCTAGTCCTGAAAAAGTATTGGACGGTGAGATAGATAATTTTTTAGAAAGTTCTTTATATAAATTAAATGCGTAAATTAATTTCTATAATTATAATTTCAATAATCACTGTTGTTATTGCAATTTTGATATTTCTAACAACAACAGGAATTAAAACTGACAATTTCAACACCTTAATAAATGAAAAAGTTAAAGAGATAGATCCAAAGATAAAATTAAAATTAAATGAAGTGAATTTTAAGTTAAATCCTTCTAACTTTGAATTTGAGATTTCCACAGTGGACCCTCAAATAGCAATTAATGAAAAAAATATTGACTTAGAAAATATAAAGTCTGATCTAAATATTTTTGATTATATAAACAGAAAAAACCCAATTTCTAAGATATCAATAATTTCCAAAGAAAACGATATTGATCAATTTATTGATTTTATAAATGAATATGACTTTAATTTAGCAAGAAATTTAATTTTAAAACAAATTAAAAAGGGTAAAGTAAAAATAATCTCTAATATAACATTTGATAGAAAAAGTCCTAAAAATATTAAATATACTTTAAATGGATCAGTAACGAACGCAGAGATAAGATTGCTCAACCAATCTAAAATTGAAAATGTTAAATTTGATTTTTTAGTAGATAAGGATGTTATAAATTTAAATGAAATAGAATTAGCATTTAACAAATTCTTCATTACTTCAGAAAAAATAAAAATTAAAAAAATTAATAATGATTTTCAAATTTCTGGAAGTTTTAAAACAAATGAGACTAAAATTAATCTTAATAATTACAGAAAATTTATAAATATTAATTTAGACTTAATAGATGATAGGCCTATAAATTTAAGTTCAGAGAATGAATTGTCACTTAAAGTTAATAACAAACTTAATATTAAAGATTTCAGCATTACATCAAAATTAAATTTTGACGAGTTATTTACAAAGTCAAAATATCAAGATTTCATATATTTTAAAGATGGGAATATTTTTATTAATTACATTAAAGAAGAATTAAAAATTGATTTAAATAGCAAGTTTTTATTTAAAAATAATAAATACAATAATAATAAAACAAAAAATTTAATTAATATAGTCTATAAAAAAAAACAAAATAAAGATGCTACAGTCAATAT
>CACBHZ010000012.1 GCA_902539195.1 uncultured Pelagibacteraceae bacterium
GCCACTCGACTGTTGGCAAAGCTATTTTAAATACATCAATTACAATAGTTTTTGGATTTTCAATTTTAGTGATGTCTAATTTTATACCTACAATTTACTTTGGTATATTCACTGGAATTGCTATGTTGTTTGCAATGGTTTCGGTTTTAACACTTTTACCTTCTTTATTGCTTAAAATTAAACCTTTCAATTGATGATAGAAGCTATTCAAGATTTTTTAATACTTGTAACATTATTTGATTATATTTTTTTTCTACTAACGATTTATTTTTTAATTCAAGGATCTAGGAAAGGTTTTGTCTTAAGTTTATTATCTTCTGCTAAATGGATATTGGCATATATTTTGACCATTTATATCTTTCCAAAAGTTAAACCTTATTTTGAGGGTTTTTTAGATAGTGAGTACGTTCTTGATATAACAGTGGGTGTAATATTGTTTATTTTAATAATATTTATTATTCTTCTAGCAAATAAAGCTATTAGTAAAGTAATAACATACACGGGTCTAGGTTCTGTAGATAAAGTTTTTGGTTTTTTTTTTGGAATCGCTAAAAGTTATATTCTAATTGTTTGTTTATTCACAGCTATAGACGTTATCTATGACAGTAAAAAATGGCCGTTAAATTTAAAAGATTCGCTAACTTTTCCTTGGGTTGAAAAAGGTAGTATCTATCTTATAAAGGTATTTCCAAATCAAAAACAATATGAAGATGCTAAAGAAAAAGTTCAAGAAGTATAATCCTAAATTAAGAGAGGAATGCGCTGTCTTTGGAATAAGCAATACACCAGAAGCATCAACTTTAACTGCTTTAGGACTTCATGCATTACAACATAGGGGACAAGAAGGTTGTGGAATTGTATCATTCGATGGAGAAAAATATCATTCTGAAAAAAGATTTGGACTAGTCGGTGACAACTTTAATGACGAAAAAGTCTTGAAAAATTTACCAGGAAATTATGCCATAGGTCATAACAGATATTCTACAACAGGAGGAACTGCATTGAGAAATGTACAACCATTTTTTGCAGACACTAATTCTGGTGGAATTGGAGTAGCACATAATGGAAATCTAACTAATGCCATAACACTCAGAAATAAAATGGTTGAAGAAGGCTCAATTTTTTACACAACATCAGACACGGAGACAATTGTAAAATTAATAGCCAAATCAAAAAGACCAAAGACTATCGATAAAGTTATTGATGCCCTGTTTCAAATTCAAGGGGGATATGCATTAGTTATGATGACACAGAATACTCTTATTGGTGTAAGAGACCCATATGGGATAAGACCTTTAGTAATAGGAAAACTAAAAAATTCTTATGTATTTGCGTCTGAAACATGTGCGTTTGATATTATAGGTGCAAAATTTATCAGAGAAGTTGAAAATGGTGAAATTGTTTATGTAGAAAATGATGAATTACAAAGCATTAAACCATTTCCTCAAAAAAAAGTAAGACCATGTGTGTTTGAATATATTTATTTTTCAAGACCAGATAGTATTTTAAATGGCAAAACCGCCTATGAATATCGTAAAAAATTTGGAGCTGAATTAGCAAAAGAAGATGATTTGGATGCTGACTTAGTTGTGCCAGTACCAGACTCTGGTAATGCGGCAGCATTGGGTTACGCAGAGGAGAAAAAAATAAGTTTTGATTTGGGTTTGATAAGAAATCATTATGTTGGTCGAACTTTTATAGAGCCATCACAGCAAATTAGAAGTTTAGGCGTTAAATTAAAATTAAACGCAAATATATCAGTTATAAAAAATAAAAAAATTATTTTAGTTGATGATTCTCTTGTAAGAGGAACTACTTCATCAAAGATTGTAAAAATGTTGTACGACAATGGTGCTAGAGAGATCCATGTAAGAATAGCTAGTCCAGAAATAAAATATCCAGATTTTTATGGAGTTGATACACCTACAAAAAAAGAATTATTAGCAGCAAATAAATCAGTTGATGAAATAAAAGAATTTATAAAAGCACAATCACTTAAATTTTTAACTTTAGATGGCTTATATCGAGGAATGGGTTTTGATAAGAGAAATGATGCGTATCCTCAGTTAACTGATCATCATTTCACTGGCGATTATCCAGTAAAAATAATTGATGAACTTGGAGAAGATAAAGTTACACAATTATCTTTATTAAGCACAGGGTCGAGTAATTAATGAAGAAAGTAAATTTTACTGAAATGAAAAATGGTTCTAGAGAAGATTATGAGTTATTGGAAAAGTATGAAAAGAATTTTGAACGTAAAACTGCAGATAGATTGCTTAAGTATCTTGCAAGTCAAACTACAACTCTTGAAGGCTATCAAATAACTAGATTAGAACATTCCTTACAGGCAGCCACAAGAGCTTACAAGAATGGAGAAAGTGAGGAGATGGTTGTTGCAACTTTACTTCATGATATAGGAGATGACTTTGCGCCTATGAATCATTCTCAATATGCTGCTTCAATAATCAGACCTTATGTTTCAGAAAAAACATATTGGATAATACTTCACCATGGACTTTTTCAAACTTATTACAGTGCTCATCATTTAGGAGGTGATAGAAACGCTAGGGATAAATTCAAGGATCACAAATACTATCAAGATACAGTTGATTTTTGTGAAAAATACGACCAGTCTTCTTTTGATCCTAATTACAAATCTATGTCTCTGGAAGAGTTTGAACCAATGGTTAAAAAGATATTTGATAGAAAACCTTTTTATCATCACTAATTTTAAAAGAAATCATGACTAACAAACTTAAGGAAGAGAAAAGTCCGTATTTAAAGCAGCACAAAGATAATCCAGTAAATTGGTTTGCTTGGAATAAAGAAAGTTTAGAACAAGCAAAAAAAGAAAAAAAACCAATATTTCTTAGTGTTGGATATGCAAGCTGTCATTGGTGTCATGTGATGGCTCATGAAAGTTTTGAAGATGATCAAACTGCTAAAATAATGAATGAAAAATTTATAAACATTAAAGTTGATAGAGAAGAAAGACCTGATTTAGATTATGTTTTTCAAAGAAGTTTATCTATTTTAACAGGAACCCAAGGAGGTTGGCCTTTATCGATGTTTCTTGATGAAAATGGAGTTCCTTTTACTGGTGGAACTTATTTCCCACCAAAAGAAATGCATGGAAGGCCAGATTTTCAAAAAGTTCTAAATAATGTTTCTGACGTATATAATAAGAATAGAGAAAAAATTCTCGATCAAGCGCCCCAAATGCAAGAAATATTTGGTAAAATTAATCAAAGATCAGCAGTATTAAATCAACCATTAGAGCCATTTTTAGAAAAAATTATACAGCACCTTGATAAAGATAATGGGAGTTTCAAGGGAGCTCCTAAGTTTCCCCAATTTTATTTATTTGATGCAATGTTTTATTTTTATTTAAAAACAGGAAAAGGAGAATACTTTAAACCTGTTGAAACTTTACTATACAATATTTCGTCAAAAGGAATGTATGATCATCTAGCTGGAGGTATAGCAAGATACACTGTTGATGAAAATTGGATCATCCCTCACTTCGAAAAAATGCTTTATGATAATATTCAATATATAGGATTGTTAAATAAGTTCTTTCAAAAAACTAATGATCTTTATTATAAGAAAAAATTAGAGCAGACTATAGATTTTATTAATTCAGAATTTAAAAATGATTTTGATCTTTATGGGTCTGCATATGATGCCGATAGCGACGGTGTTGAAGGAAAATATTATGTATGGAATTATGCAAAACTAAAAAATACTCTGGGTTCTAAATTTAATTTATTTGCAAAAAAATATAATTTAACTGAAGAGGGAAATTTTGAAGGTAATAATATTTTAATAGAAACTCATAATAAACTTTCCGATGATGAGATTAAAGAAATCTCAAACACAGAAAAAACGTTATTAGATCAAAGAAATAAACGTACTAAACCATTATTTGATGATAAATCTCAAACTGATCAAAATTGTTTTTTATTAGAAACACTTCTTCTTTCATCGCTAGTAACTGAAAATGAAGAATTAAAACAAAATACTCTTGTTAGTATAAAGATATTGGAAAAATATTTGTCAGACAAAATTTTCCATTGCTATCAAGACACAGAGATTGATGCTTTTTTGGAAGATTACGTATACTATGCTAGTCTTTTGATAACTATTTATGAGTTAGATGGTGATGTTAAATACATCGAAAAAGCAAAAGATATTTTAATAAAAACCTGGGAATACTTCTTTGATAAAAAATCAGGCTTAATGCAGAAAAATAAAATATTAGACAATGATCTATTTGTACAACCAGTAGATCTAAATGATAATAATATACCAAATGGAAATAGCGTATATTTAAACTTATGTAATAAAATATATATTATAACAAGCGATAAAATATGGTTTGAAAAAATTGATATTTTAAAAAAGAGTTTCCACCAAGTTTTAAACTCAAACTTTGCACAAATGTTTAGTTTTGTAAAATCATTGGATATTTGTAATGAAAGTATATCTTTTACAATTCATGGAAAGCAAAATTTAGATCCTAATATAAAAAAGTATTTGCAAAAAAAATTTTTTACTAGAGCTACATTTAAATATCTAGATAATGAAGTAAAAGAGGCAAAAATTGTTATATGTAAAAATCAAACTTGCTCTACCAAATTAAGTAATATAAAGGAAATTGAAGATTATCTAAAAAGAAACAATATAAGCTAATGATAGAGACAAAGGAACAAATAATAGAACATTTTAAGTCAGGCTCAAAGGATAAATCTAATTTAAAGATTGGAGTTGAGCATGAAAAATTTATTTTTGATAAAAAAACAAATACGAGAATTGATTATTCCAAAATCAAGAAAATGTTTGAAAATTTATATGAGTTTGGCTGGAAACCTATTTTTGAGGAAAAAAATCCAATATCGTTAACTAAGAATGGTAAAAGTATTACTTTAGAGCCTGGTAATCAAATAGAGTTATCTGGAGCAAAATTAAATAATATTCACGAAGCTTGTGCTGAGTCTCATGAATATTTATTTGAGTTAAATCAGGTAATTGAAAAATTAGATTTTAAAATAGTAAGCGCTGGATATGATCCTATATCTAAACTTGAGGATATACCTAATAATCCAAAAAAAAGGTATGAGGTTATGACCAAAGATATGCCTGTTGGAGGAAAACTAAGTTTGGATATGATGTATAAAACTGCAGGTACGCAATTAAATTTAGATTATACCTCAGAAGAAGATTTTATAAAAAAATTTAAGTTGGCAAATAATTTAGTTCCAGTATCTATCGGACTTTTTGCAAATTCCTCTATTGTTGAAAAAAGTAATAGTGGATACTTATCTTACAGATCTAAAGTTTGGCAAGAAACATCTAGAGGTGGATTGCCTGAGTTTTTTTTAAAAGATGTAAATTTTGAAAAATATGCAGATTATATTATGAATTATCCAATCTTATTTTTACAAAGTGAAGGTAATTATATATCTGGAAAAAAATATTTATTTAAAAACTTTATGAATGGAGAAATTAAAGAAATTGGAAATAAAATTCCTAGTACTAACGATCTTGATACACATTTAGGAACAATATTTACAGAGAACAGATTAAAACAATATATCGAATTAAGATCAATGGATGCGTGTGGATGGGAGTGTTTATGTGCTGGTCCTGCCCTATTCACTGGATTACTTTATGGAAATCTTGAAGAAGCTTTAGATTTAATTAAAAATTGGGAAGCTAATGAAGTGCTTTTAGCTTATAAAAATGCCCCTAAAAACGGCTTGAAAACTAATTTGATGGGTAAGGATATTTCGTATTGGGCAGAGAGACTACTAGACATATCAAAATCAGGATTAAAAAAGAGAGACTTTTTAAATAGAAAAAAATTAAGTGAAGTAAAGTTTTTAGATCACTTAGAAAAAATTGTAAAAAGTAAAAAAACAAATGCTGATAATATAATAAGTAAGTATTCAAATTCCGAAAATTTGAATGATTTATATGACCAATAAAATTGTTGCTATACAAGGTGATAATTTAAAAAAAATAAATATCAAAACAGATACTACTATTTTTTTAGCTAATGAAGCTCAAAACAAGGGTTACAAATTATTTTATTATTATCCAGAAAATTTATCGAATATAAGAGGAAAAACTGTAAGTGAAGGATATTTTATTAAAATTGATTATTCAAAAAAGAAATTTTATAAAATTATAAAAAAATCAAAATTAGACTTATCCTTTGCAAAATATATTTTAATCCGACAGGATCCACCTTTTAATTTGGAATATATTTCTACAACATTAATGCTAGATAGAATCAAAGATAAAACAAAAATTATTAATGATCCTACTTCAGTAAGAAATATTTCAGAAAAATTTTATTCTTTAAATTTTAAAAACTATATGGCGGATACAATATTTACTAAAGATTTGATTGAAATTAAAAAATTTTTCAAAAAACATAAACAGATAATAATTAAACCTATTCATAGCTATGGTGGTAATGATATAAATCTTATTTCAGGGAAGCTTAATTTACTTAAAATAAAGCAAATATTGAAAAAACACGGTCACATTATGTGTCAAAAATTTATAAATAAAATTAAGTTTGGAGATAAAAGAGTTTTTATTATAAATGGTAAGGTTTGCGGAGCTATATCTAGAGTTCCAAAATCAGGATCAATATTGAGCAATATGAGCAAAGGTGCAAAACCTAAAATCGCATTTTTAAGCAATAAAGAGCTAAAAATTTCAAATATAATTGCAAAAAAAATTAAGAAAGACGGAATTTACTTTGCAGGAATAGACTTTATTGATGGAAAGTTAAATGGAGATATAAATGTAACATCACCAACAGGTATAAAAACATATTTTGATTTATCTCAGATAAACTTGGCTAAGACTTTTTGGAAAGGTTTATAGTTGAAAAACTTATCAAATCAGCAAAAAGGATCATCTCTTGCATTTATAGCTGTGATGTTTATCACACCAGATTCACTTTTTATAAGATTATCTTCTATAGATACTTGGGGATTATTGTTTTATAGAGGTGCGATACCATTTGTAGCTGTATTAATTGGACTTCTTATATTTTATAAAAAAAACTTTATTAAAGCATTTTTGAATGTTGGTTATGCTGGTATTTTTTATATTATAAGTTTTTCGATTTGTAACATCACATTTATAATTTCAATCCAAAATACAAATGTAGCAAATACATTAATAATGATTGCAATGGCACCCATGCTTTCGGCAATCCTTGGTGCAATATTTTTAAAAGAGGTTCCCGATAAGAAGACTTGGGTAGCTATAGCGATTACTTTAGTTGCTGTAATATATATATTTTACGACTCTCTAGAGATGGGTAACTTATTTGGTGATCTTATGGGTATAACTACAGCTTTTGGACTCGCCACCAACGCGGTAATAATAAGGTCAGCAAAAGATAGAGATTTACTACCTTCAGCAGTTGTTGGTAAGCTTACAGTAGCTCTATTTGCTCTCTTTTTCATTGAAAGTTATGAGTTAGTTGAAAAAGACCTGATTTATATACCTTTAATGTGTATTTTGTGTGTAGCAATACCATTCGTTTTGGTGACGATTGCTCCAAGATTTATACCTGCCGAGGAAGTGAATCTGTTTTTTCTTCTAGAGACCATTTTAGGACCCATTTGGGTTTGGTTAGTTATCAAAGAACAGCCGAGTATAGAGACAATAGTTGGTGGACTTGTAATTATATTCACTATAGCTGTTCACTCATATCTAAAATTAAAATCTTCTTATAAATAAAATTATTTTTCTTTTTGTCACAAATTTGTCTTGATTTAAAATTAGATCGCTCATAAACACCGCTAATTTTATGAACAAAATTATAAAAAACTCTTGGGCTCTTTTTATGGGTATGGCATTTATAATGCTAGCTCATGGTTTTCAAGGTACTCTTTTAGGTGTTAGAGCAGTTAAAGAAAATTTTGGTCTATCATCGACAGGTTTTTTATTTTCTGGATATTTTGTTGGATATTTTATTGGAGCAAAAATTATACAATCATTAATTCATAGAGTTGGACATATTAGAGTATTCGCAGCTTTTGCTTCTGTCACTTCAATTGTGGTCTTATTACACTCTATTTTTGTAAATCCTATTTCATGGTTTGTGCTTAGAATGATTTCTGGATTTAGCATGGTTTGTCTTTATACAATTGCTGAAAGTTGGTTAAACGATAGATCTACAAATAAGAATAGAGGTAGTGTTTTATCAATCTACATGATTGTTATGTATGCCTCTATGGCGATTGGAATGTTTTTCATAAACTTTAGTAAACCAGAAAACTTTCAACCTTTTATACTGATATCTTTATTTATGTCATTGTCTCTTGTTCCAATATTATTAACGAAAAGAAAAGCTCCAAACTTTAAAAAAATATCAGGCATGAAGCTAAAGGAAGTTTATAAATCATCACCATTTGGTGTTGTAAGTTCGTTTTTAATTGGAATATCACATTCAGCTGTTTTCTCATTGATTGCAGTTTATGCTACATCGATGAATTTTAGTATTTTAGAAGTATCAATAGTAACATTTTTATTTGCTATATCTGGAGCTATATCTCAATGGCCAATTGGAAAATTATCAGATGTTTTGGATAGAAGAATTGTAATTATTTATACAACATTTGGAGCAGCTTTATTTTGTTTTTTGGCGATTATTTCTTCGGGTCAAATGTATATGCCTGCAGGTTTAGCTACATCAAAATTATTTTTTTATATCTGTATAATGTGTTTTTCTTTTTGTAGTCTACCAATGTTTGCATTAATTTTTGCACACACAAATGATTTTATACCAAAAGAAAAATTTGTAGCAGCAGGAGCAGGATTACAATTTGTTTTTGGTCTTGGTGCAATTTGCGGTCCTTTTATGTGCTCATTATTTATGGAATTTTTAGGAGAAAATGGATTTTTTATTTTCTTAATTATATTTCATTCATTTATTGGTTTATTTGGAATATATAGAATGCAAGTTAGAGAGTCTGGTGATAACCCAGATTCACAATTTGTACCTATGCCTCAAACTATTACTCCAGCCGGTATAGAACTTAATCCTTCAACTGAACCAATAGATGAACCAAATAATTTAAACGAATTTAAGAAAATTTAGTGTAAGTTCAAAATTATGAAAACAGCATTAATATTCGGCTCAACTGGATTAATTGGTGGAATATTACTTAAATTGTTAGCTGATGATCAAAAATATAAAAAAATTAAGGTTTTTGTAAGATCTTCTACTTCAAAAATCGATCCCAAAATAGAAGTTGTTCAAACAGATTTTACGAAATTAGAAAATATTAAGTCAGAAATAAAAGGTGATGATTGTTTTTTTTGTATTGGAACTACAAGAAAAAAAACACCTAACAAACAAGATTATATAAACATAGAGTATAATTTACCTTTAACTATTGGAAAAATTTGTAGTGATAATAATGTACAAAATTTTACTTATATTTCTTCATTGGGTGCCAGTTCAAAAAAAACAAATTTGTATTTAAAAAATAAAGGTATGGCTGAAGAAAAATTAAGAGAACTAAACTTTAAAAAATTTATTGTAATTAGACCTTCGTTTTTAATTGGAAAAAGGAATGAGGAAAGACTTGGAGAAAAAATAGGTATTTTTGCTATGAAATGTATATCGCCAATTTTAGTTGGAGATTTAAAAAAATATAAATCGATTAATGCAGAAATTGTTGCAAAATCCATGATAAATATATCAAACAGTGAAATACAAAGTGGAGTATTTGAACCACCGCAATTATTGGAAATTGGAAGAGAATAAATTTTTTATTAATCAATAAAATATTAAAAAAATTATTTTAAGTGCTATAATACATTTAAAGGAGGTATCTATGGCTAAATTTTTTTTAATGGGAAATTTTACAGAGAAAGCATTCGCAGGTTTTTTAAAAGATCCTGGATCAGATAGATCTGAGGCTGCTAGGAAGTGTTCTGAAAGTGTTGGTGCTGAAATGAAATCTTACACATATTTGAGAGGACCCTATGACTTTATGGTTGAAACCCATGGTACATTTGAGCAAATGGCTGCTATAAAAATGGCTACTGAGGGAAGTGGTGCACTTAAAAATATCACCATTTGTGAAGAAACACCAATGAATGAAATTGCAAATCATGCAACAAAAGTATCGAGTGGCTATAAAGTGCCTGGACAATAATCTTAATGGTAGCTTCATTAATTGTGAAGCTACCAATTTAAAATCGAAGCTGTCAAAATATCTCATACAAATTAAGTAATATTGATTTATTAAGAAAATTATGAACAAAAGAAAATTTATAAAATTATCTATATTTGGATCGTTACTATATAGTATTTTTCCTTACAAAATTTCATTAGCTGAAACCAAAAAAATAATTAATCAAAATTTAACAGAAGCCCAAAAAAAAATTATGTTTGAAGAGGCAACTGAACGACCATTCTCAAGCCCTCTTAATCAGGAGAAAAGAGATGGTTTTTATCACTGTGCAAATTGTGGAGCTAAACTTTTTAAGTCTAACTCAAAATTTGATAGTGGAACTGGTTGGCCATCATTTACAGAGGCACTTCCTGGAGCTTTTAAAACGAAGGTTGATTACAGCTTTGGCATGAAAAGAATTGAATACCATTGTGCAAAATGTGGTGCCCATCACGGTCATGTATTTGAAGATGGTCCTGGACCTACTGGAAAAAGATATTGTAATAACGGCTTATGTTTAATATTTAAGCCATCATCATAAAATGGAGGAATAATGAAGATATTGAGTATATTAAAAGGAGTTGAATTAGTTATAGCAGATTTAGAAGTAAATTTGGGAGAACAGGTGAGAAGTGCGCCTACTTTATGTGCTAGATATAATGGTAAAATTATACCATTAAACACTGCTCATGATGGTCGACCTATTCTTATGAGAGAAGAAAACGCTTTGGAAAAATAATTTGTATTTAATTGCGTCAACTTAATTAAGTTTATTTACAAGAAAATATTATAAAAAAGAATTATGACATTCGAATTACCAAAACTAGATTATTCTAATGACGCTTTATCTCCAATAATGTCACAAGAAACATTAGAATTACATCATGGAAAACATCATCAAACCTACATAACAAATCTTAACAATTTTATAAAAGATACAGACATGGCTGAAATGTCATTGGAAGATATAATTATAAAAAGCTCAAAAGATAACTCAAAAGCTGGAATATTTAATAATGCAAGCCAGCATTGGAACCATAATCTTTTTTGGAAGTGCATGAAGCCAAAAGGTGGTGGGAATATTCCGTCAAAACTTGAGAAAAAAATTATTGAAGATTTTGGAAGTGTTGAAAAATTCAAAGATGAATTCAAACAAGCAGGTATAACTCAATTTGGATCAGGTTGGTGTTGGTTATCTTTAAATAATGATAAATTGGTTGTTACAAAAACAGCTAATGCTGCTAATCCTTTAATTGATAACTTAAAACCAATACTTGGTTGTGATGTCTGGGAACATTCATATTATATTGATTATAGAAATAGAAGACCTGAATATTTAGATAAATTTGTTGGTAATCTTATAGATTGGGAATTTGTTGAATCTTTATTAATCTAGTTAATTCTAAAACTTTTTGAGACAAATCAAAATATCCATTTTTAATTTAAAGCAAATAGACTTATATTTCAATATCTGTTATTCTTAAATTATGAGAAAAATTTTTGTTATTGCATTATTAATTTTTATCTTAAATACAGTTCTTAACGCAGAAACAATTAAACCAAAAAAAACACCACTAAAAAAATTATCTAAACAACTAGGCAATGGAGAATTAATTAAGATTAATTCATATCAAACTTCTGATTATAAAGGCATTATGGAGGGCTGGTATAAAGAAAGTCCAATTATAGTTGATGCTCTTATTACTTATCCAGCGGGAGAAGGTCCATTTCCTTTATTATTAATCGTTCATAGTAGTGGTGGTGCAGATGAATTTACTGCAAATTGGCTAGAGTTTATGAGAGATCAACAAAAACCTTTGTTAGACATGGGGATAGCGACAATGTATTTAGATAATTTTTCTGCGAGAGGTGCAAAACATACTTATACAGATCAATCAAAGGCTTCTATATGGTCTACTTATATAGACGTGTTTATGGCATTAGAGTATCTCAGCAAGGATCCAAAAATAAATATTAAAAAAGTAGGTGTCTCTGGTTATTCAAGGGGAGGAAATCTTTCAATAATGGCTGCAGAAAAAAGATTGAGAGATATATTAGTAAGCAAAGATCTTTATTTTGCTGCGTCTCAACCAAGATCTGCTGAATGTGGAATTACTGGAATGTTTAGAAATCCAACTCCAGTTAAAGAAACTAAAATTTGGTATGTACATGGTTTAGCTGAGGATTATACCTTGCCAGGTCCATGTGTAGATATAATGGAAAAAATGCAAGCTAAAGGTGCTGATATTAGAATCGATTTAAGAGAGGGATGGTATCATTTATTTACTGGAAATTATGAGCCAGAAATTGAAAAAAGAACTCAATATTTTTGGAAGTGTCCTAATTTTTACACAGAGGATGATGGGAATCCTAATAAAGAGTTCATTGATTTAATTATAAAAAATACAAAAATAAAAAGTTTGGATGAATTTAATGAGTTATCACGTAAAAATCCAAGAAAAGCCTTTAAAACAATGTTCAAGGGTCTTAAAAAAGAAAATTGTATTGGAAAAGGTGTTACTGAAGGGGGTAACCATGGAAAAACTTTTATGCCAGAGTATTTAGCTTTTTGGAAAGAAAATTTATTAAATTAATTTAATTAAAAAACTCGATCTACAACTCGATAATAAAGAGATAAATCAAGGATTAGATTTTTGTGAACAAAGAAAATGCAAGTAAACTGTGGAAAATGATACAGGAAGCTGGCGATTATTTGGACGGTCAACTACCTGATCATCCAAATCATCCAAAAGGTAGAAATGCATATGCACATTTAGCAATTTGCATAAAAAATAAGTTTGGTGCTAGTTACAAAGATATTGATGATAGCAAATTTATAGATGTGATAAATTTTATTGAATTTTTAAAAAAAAATCCAAATTAAAATAATATTTTATCCTAAAAAATGTTGATAAGCAAAATAAGCTATTACTAATACAGCTACAACTTCCATATAATCCCTCCGTTAGTATTTATATTGATCCTGTAGCCATCAATATCAAAACAATTATTACTGCAACAGGTTCCATAATTGCTTTTACAATTTAGATAATATTTATTCAAGTATATTTATTAAAAAATAGTATTTAAAAACTCTTCAACTTCCTCACTTTTTGTATTCCAGGCAGTAACAAGTCTGATAGTTTTACCATATAACTCATCATTACTCATCATGTACTCTTCTGTATTTAAATGCTCAACCATCTTTTTTGGAAGTTTAACAAAAACTTCATTTGCTTCAGTTGGATATTCAAGTTTAACTTGATTACTAGAGACTAAACCATCACTTAATTTTTTTGCCATAAGATTTGCGTGTCTTGCATTTTTTAACCAAACATCATTTGAGATATATCCATCTAATTGTGCAGAAACAAAACGCATTTTAGACAATAGATGGCCTGATCTTTTTAATAAAAAAGGTAAATTGCCAACTAATTCTTTATTAAATATTATAATTGCTTCAGCTGCTATACATCCATTCTTCGTTGCTCCAAAAGATAATATGTCAATTCCTGATTTCCATGTCATTTCTGCAGGAGTAACATCTAGTGAAACAAGTGCATTAGCAAACCTCGCACCATCCATATGTACTTTTAATTTTTTTTTATGTGCAATTTCTGAAATATTTCTAATTTGATCTAAAGTATAAACTTCACCAGTTTCTGTTGCTTGAGTTATACTAACAATAGATGGTTGAGTGTGATGCACAATTCCAAACCCTCCAATATTATCATCTAGCTCATCAACTGTTATTTTGCCGTCTTTACCGTTCAATGGAATAAGTTTTGCACCACCTGTATAAAATTCAGGGGCTCCACACTCATCTACATTGATATGAGAAAATTTATGGCAATAAATATTTCCAAATGATGGAGATATAGCAGAAAGTGCTAAAGCATTTGATGCGGTTCCTGATGCTGTGGGATAAATAATTACATCCTTTTCAAAAATTTTTGAAAATTTTTCTTGTAATACTCCTGAAATTTCATCGTTACCGTACGGAGGGGCAATACCATCATTTGCTTTGATAATTGCATCCAAAACTTCTGGACAAGCTCCTGTCACATTATCTGAAGCAAATTTTACCCTTTTTCGTTTCGTATTAATTTTAGCATTCATTTTATTGTTTTGGGAAATAATCTTTTAAATTTCCTTCTCTATAAACGTCAGCTGTACAACAATGAAGACCTCCACCAAAAGCATATGCATCTCTTAACTCTACAGGGATAACCTCCATACCTAATTTATCTAACTGTTCAGCTTGATATTTTTCACTTTTTTCAACGCATACAGTTTTGGGATCAAGAACTAAAACATTCATTGATAGCCATACTGAAGAGTAACAAAGTGGTGGTGGGGTATTATGAGCTGGTTGTGCCGCGTCAATAATTTCCCATCCATTATCCTGAAATAATTTTCTTTGATCTTTTGGAAGTCTTCGTTGTGGATTATTTATAATTAACCCTTCTTTAATTGGGGTAAAGGTTGCATCAATATGAATTGGATAAGGATCGCCTGGGAAATTTACAGCATGAACTCTATGATCCTTAAAATGTCTTTTTATCCAATCAATTCCTTTTAAGTTAGTTGTAAATCCGTGTTGTACAACCAAATCTTTTCCAAATCTCAAAATATCTGCAGCATCAAATAATGGCTCTTCCTCAGTTGTGACAAAGTATTTATTTTCTGTCCATTCAAGTCTTTTAGTTACACCAATTTTATCTGATAAATAATCTTTTCTGTAATCCGCATCTGTTAATCTTGGTTTTGGCGCTGATTCATGTCTCATATTTGGATCTTTATTATAATACTCTTTTAATAAAGGCCTGTAACATAGGTACTCAAACCATCTACACCTATAGCTCATTGTAGCTTCTAATATTTCATTTCCTACAGTTAATAAAACATCTCTAGGTGGCATGCATCCAAACATAGTTTCGGCTTTCCAGTCAGGAGTTGATGTTGGTTGATTAAAATCTAAAGGTGTTGGTCTATCAACTTTTATGCCCCTTTTTTCAAGCAAATTTGAAAAGTTATCTAATAGTTCATTTGCTTTATCGACAGTATCTTTTGTTCTTGGACCATAAGTTCCTCGCATATCAGAGTCTTCGGGAACTTTAGCATCTAAAGCAGGTTCAGGTGCTGGAATACAAGTTCCATCTGCTCTTCCAACAATTACATGTTTTAATGGATCCCATTCATTCCAACTATTAACAATCTTATTATTTTGAACCATGTAAAATTAATTTAATCCAATAAATCTTCTATTAGATTGCATTATCATACTATAATAAAATATAGCTAAAAAAATAAAGAAGCCACCAATAATTGTGTTGGTTGAAGGAATTTCATTTATTCCAAGCCATGGAAGCCAAACCCAAAATATTCCTCCTATTACTTCAGTCAAAGACAATAGAGTCAAATCAGCTGCAGGAATATGTTTAGATCCAATTGAATAAAGAATTAAGCCCATGCACACAAGTGTTCCATGAGTGGCAAATAATGCTTCATTTTTATTTGAAGATAAGAAATTTGCATCGTTATTTAAAAGCATAACTGTTGAAAATAAAAAACAAAATAATCCAGCTATAGCAACAGTTGTAAACTTGGGAGTTTGTTTTCTCCATCTCAGACTTACTGAAAAAATTGAAAAACCTAGTGCTGATACTAATCCGAATATTAGACCCATTAAAGAATTTTCTCCAGTATTACCGTAAGCCATTACAATTATACCAAATGCTGCAACTAAAATTGATATCCAAACTGTGATTGATATTTTTTCTTTCAAGAAAAGGAAACCAAGTAGTGCAGTTATAAAAGGCATTGCAGCTAAACATAATAGAGTTACTGCTGCTGTCGTGTTAGTAATTGACCAAATAAAAGTTATCATTGCTGTTCCTAAACCAATACCACCTATAATCCCAGATATCCCAATTTTTAAATAATTTTTATAAAATGAAATTCCTTCTTCCAAGAATAAGTAAACATTGAGCAATAAAAATATAACAATGCCTCTTGCAAACAAGTATTGCCAAGGGACAGTTTCGGGTTGATCTATATGTCTTACAACATATGGTCCAAATGACCAAAGTATGCCTGCAAATAAAACAATTGGAATAGCTACTTTAGGATTTTTTAAATCAGGCATAAATTAATTTATTTTTTATAAATTTTTAGTGATATTATTAAATAAATATGGATTTAGATATAATAAAAATTGCATCCGACACGACTAATAATAAAATATTGAAAGATTACACCCATAGATCGAAATACAAAAATAAAACTTGTGGCGATATAATTGAAATTAGAGTTAATATTAAAAAAGATGTAATACAAGATATTGGGTATCAGACAAAGTCCTGTGTATACTGTCAAGCTTCTGCAAGCTTAATATCTCATAAACTTATCAAAAAAAGTAAAAATAAAGTGAATTACTTATTAAAAAATCTTATCGATTATTTTGAAAATGAAATTAAACCTTTGCCAAAAAATCTAAATAAATTTAATAAATTGTTTAATAAAAAAAATATATCTAGAAAAAACTGTGTATTAATGCCATTAATTGCACTTAAGAAACTCAGCATTGATGAATAACTTAGATATTAAAAAACCTGTTATCGCTGCAATATTTTCTACTTTGACAATTGGGGTTTTGTCATTGCTTACTTATAAAACACCTTATGGATTATTTTTGATTGCTTCCTTTGGTTCTACAATGGTTTTACTTTATGGTTATCCAGAAAGTCCTTTTGCAAAACCTAAAAATATATTTTTTGGTCATTTTTTAACCTCGCTTGTTGGTGTGATATTCGTGAATTTCGTTCCACTCCCGATATTTATTATTATACCTGTCGCTGTTGGAATAGGTGTCGGATTAATGATCATTCTTAATGTAACCCACCCTCCTGCAGGAGGAAATCCTATAATTGTGATCATGGGATCGGTTTCTTTTGAATATTTAATATCCCCAGTTATAAGTGGATCAATTATTGTGATAGTTTTCGGCATAATCTTGAACAAATTTATTGCTAAAAGGAATTACCCAAAATAAACACAATTTGTTTGCTAGTCCTATTTAACTTGTGCTAGTCTTTTCAAATAATAATTAATAATTCAGCTTTAAGAAGCTAGTAATAGGAGTAAAAATGAAAGTACTTTGTGTATTGTATGATGATCCAAAAGGAGGAATGCCTAAATCTTATCCTCTGTCGGATTTACCAAAATTAGAGAAATATCCAGATGGAATGACATTGCCATCACCTAAAGGAAGAGATTTTACACCAGGTCAATTACTTGGTTGTGTTTCAGGTGAACTTGGTTTGAGGAAGTTTTTAGAGAGCAATGGACACGAGTTGGTTGTTACTAACAGTAAAGATGGAGATGGATGCGAAGCGGATAAACATATTGTTGATGCTGACATTGTTATCTCTCAACCATTTTTCCCTTATTATTTAACTAAAGAAAGAATCGCTAAAGCTAAAAACCTTAAAATGGCTATTACAGCAGGAATAGGTTCTGATCACGTTGATTTACAAGCAGCAATGGATAATAAAATTGATGTTGTTGAAGTAACTTTCTGTAATTCTAGATCAGTTGCTGAACACATAGTAATGATGATTGTTTCAATGGTTAGAGATTATCACAATCAACATAGAATAGTTAATGAAGGTGGATGGAATATTGCAGATGCTGTTCAGAGAAGTTATGACGTTGAAGGAATGCATATAGGAACCGTTGCTGCTGGAAGAATCGGATTGGATGCACTTAGAAAAATGAAACCATTTGATGTTCATTTACACTATTTTGACAGACATAAATTACCTGATAGTGTTGAAAAAGAACTAAACTTAACTTTTCATGAGTCAGTAGAGTCTATGGTAAAAGTTTGTGATGTTGTTACAATTAATTGCCCACTTCATCCTGAAACTGAAAATTTGTTTGATGATGAAATGATAAGCAAAATGAAAAAAGGAGCATACATAGTTAACACTGCGAGAGGTAAAATCTGTAATCGAGATGCAATAGCTAAAGCCCTAAAAAGTGGACAGCTAAGTGGTTACGCAGGTGATGTATGGTTTCCACAGCCTGCTCCAAATGACCATGTTTGGAGAACAATGCCTAATCATGGAATGACACCACACACTTCTGGTACATCTTTATCTGCTCAAGCAAGATATGCAGATGGGGTTAGAGAAATATTGGAATGTTTCTTTGAAGGAAAAGAAATTAGAAATCAATATTTGATTGTAAAAGATGGCCAATTAGCAGGAATGGGTGCACATTCTTACAGTAAAGGGTCTGCAACTAGTGGATCAGAAGAAGCTGCTAAATATCAAAAAAAATAAAATAGATTTATTAAAGGTATGCTACTTAAATAAGTAGCTACCTTTAATACCATAGATTTAAACCCTCATTATTATATATTTTGTATATGAGGTTATTTTATTACTTTTTTTTATTATTTCTTATCTCGACATCATTCTCTCATTCAAAAGATAAAGCGTATTTTGCAGGAGGTTGCTTCTGGTGCATGGAAGAGTCTTTTGAAATGTTGGAAGGTGTAGAAGAAGTTATATCTGGTTACTCAGGAGGGATCACTGCAAATCCAACATATAGGGAAGTCACTTATGGAGATACTGGTCATTTTGAGGTTGTTGAAATAATTTATGACAAAGAGAAAATATCCTATAAAGAACTCTTAAAAAATTTCTGGCTTAATATTGATCCATTTGATGCTTATGGTCAGTTTTGCGATAAAGGATACAGCTACAGATCTGTAGCATTTTATGAAAACGATTATCAGAAAGATTTAATTGATAAAGATATAAAAAGATTAGAAAAGAAATTTAAAAAGAAGGTAGTCACATATGTTAAAGAATTTGAGATTTTTTACAAAGCAGAGGATAAACATCAAGATTACTATCAAGTATACTTAGAAAATTATTTAAAATATAAGAAAGCATGCAAAAGAGAGAGAATACTTGATATTATTTGGGGATCATAATTAATGCCTGTAACAAGCAAATTTGTAGCTTTAAAAAACTATATCCCTACAGGTTTACCAAAAGAAACTGACTTTGAAATAAAAACTAAGGAGATATCTTTAGATACTAAGAACAATATATTGGTTTTAAATTTATGGATTTCAGTTGATCCTTATATGAGGGCAAGGATGACTGAAAGAAAAAACTATAAACCGCCTTTTAATATTGGTGAAGAGATGGAAGGTTATGCTTTAGGTATAGTTAAAGAGTCTAAAGACAAAAATTTTAAAGAAGGAGATATTGTTTTTAGTAATTTCGGAATGAGAGATTACTTTGTTTGTAATTCCAATGATCTAAAAAAAATTGAGCCTATGAATATTCCTATACAAACATATCTGGGTCCACTTGGAATGACAGGTCATACAGCTTATATAGGACTTTTTAAACATGGTGAATTAAAACCAGGTCAAACAATCCTTGTTTCTTCAGCTGGAGGTAGTGTTGGATCTACTGTTTGTCAAATTGCTAAAAATATGGGTTGTAAAGTAATTGCAAGTACAGGATCTGATGAAAAAGTTAAATGGCTGAAAAATGATTTAAAAATTGATCATGCGTTTAACTATAAAAAAATTGAAAATCTTGTTTTGCATCTTAAAGAAGTTTGTCCTGAAGGATTTGATTTATATTTTGATAATGTAGGTGGCGATTTCTTAGAGTCAGCTATTTTTCAAATGAAGAACTTTGGAAGAATTGTAATTTGTGGAAGGATATCCCAAATGAATGCAACTAATCCTGGCTCTGGTTTAAAAAATATGGCTCATGTTCTTGTAAAAAGACTAACTATTAAAGGTTTTATAATTTTTGATCATGAAGATGATCGAGAACAGTTTGAAACCGATATGGCTAAATGGCTATTAGAAGATAAAATTAAATTTAAAGAAACTGTTTACGAGGGTATAGAAAATACGCCAAAATCATTCATTGATTTATTAGAAGGTAAAAACATAGGAAAAATGCTTGTAAAAATTTAATTAGAATTTTTATGAAATTTTTAAAGAAATTTTATAGACCCTTTTTATTAACCTATATTTTTTTGAGTATAGCTATCAGTTTTTATCCATCATTTGATTTTTACTCACTAAAGGGTCAAATTCTTATAATTGCTGTATCTTTTTTTAATGGGATGATGGGAGTTTACGTAAAAAAATTATAAGACGTAGGGCTCAGGTCTTGCAGAACTATTTAATACTCTTTCGACTGCGAAAACACTAATATCTATAGTTTGATAACTGCCTGTAGTTATTAATTCAGTTAGAGCTCTACCAATTCCTGGTGCTTGCATTAAACCTCTGCCAGTAAATCCTGAGGCCATGTAAACATTTTCATATTTTGGATGTTTTCCAACTACGGCATTATTATCTAATTTGTTACAATCATAATATCCAGCCCATCCACCTGTTAATTTGAGTTCTTCAAATGCTGGTATTCTTTTTGCAAGAGCAGGCCAAACTAATTCTTCAAAATCATTCCATGCAGGTTCGAGATCTTCTGCATCAAAAACTGAAATTGGAGAACCTGCTAAATATTCTTTTCCTTCTGGTCGCCAATATACTCCCGTTGTTAGATCTCCGGATAATGGCATCTCTGGAATATGTTTAGGACATTTAACTCTAAAGACTGTATGTTTTTGAGGTACTACAGGAATATCTTCAAGTAGTTCCTTAGTCCAGCACCCAGCTGCGGAAATAATTGTCTTTGCATTAATTTCAGATAGGCTCTTAACCTCTCCCTTAATAAAATCTGCCCCAAGATCAATTGCTTTATGCTTTAAAGCGCTATGAAATAAAAATGGATCAATCCATCCCTCACTCTTGTTATCAGTAAATGTTGCAGTTTCAATTCCTTCCTCATTAATGTAAGGAAAATAGTTTTTCAATTCAGAACCTTTAATATTTTTTGTACCCGCTTCACATTCTTTATGATTTTCTAAAGCTCTGTATTGCTCTTCTGCATGATTTGGTCCAAACATTAGAAGATATCCATTGGGCACCATGCTAGCTGTTGGATTTGGATTTTTTTCAGTTTTCAATAATTCTGGTATTTGAAATATAAATTCCCTTGCAAATTTTCCTAAAAGAATATTTTCTTTTTGAAAAAACTGTCGTCTAAATCCACCAAGTGATAATGGGAATGATGCAGTTTTATAAGTTGGATCTCTTTCAATGACTTTTACTTTTCTGCCTTCTTTGGACATAAAGTATGCAGTTGCAGCTCCAATTATACCACCACCTACTATTACAACATCATCCATATTAGTTTATCAAAAAAATGTTTATATTTAAAAGCAATGCAAAACAACACCATAACAAATATGGAATCATCAAATACATGCTTAATAGACTTATATTCTTATATTTAAATACCAATAAAACAATAAATATAATTAACACAACAAGATTTAAAATTGCTAAAGAAATATTATGGAAACCAAAGAAAACAACACTCCAAGTTGTATTAAAAAAAAGATGAATGAAATATAAAAATACAATATTTAAATTTTTTGTGTTTTTATGCCACGCATTCCATATGGCTATTGTCATAAATAAATAAAGTAATGTCCATACTGGCCCAAATATCCAATCTGGTGGATTGTATTGAGGCTTATATAAATTTGAATACCAAGGTTCTTTAAAATTTATAGTAACCAAACCTCCAATAAATGAAGCTGAAAACGTAGTAATTGCAAAGAGAATAAAAGATAAAATTTTATTTTTTATCATTTAAGTACTATACAGCAGTTAAATATGAATAAAAAAGTAATTTGGATCACCGGCGGAAGTACAGGAATTGGCAAAGCACTTGCATTAAAATTTGCTAATAATGGATGGACAGTTGCTATTTCTGCAAGAAGAGAAAATTTATTGAAAGAAATTGAAGATAAGCATCAAAATATTAAATCTTTTCCTCTTGATGTAAATGACAAGGAAAAGTGCAAGTCTGTTTTTGAAAATATAAAAAAGGAACTTGGGGATATTGAAATTTGTTTTTTTTCTACAGGTACCTGGGATCCAAAAAAAGAAAGGGAAATCGATGTAGAGCAAATTGAAAATGTATTTAAGGTAAACTTTTTTGGAACATTAAATTGTATAAAGGCAGTTGAAAATCATTTTCGTGAACGAGAAAAAGGTATCATTACCATTGTATCTTCGATTGCAGGATACAAAGGATTACCTAATTCAAGTGGCTATGGACCATCCAAAGCAGCTTTAAGTAATCTTGCTGAAAGTCTACATTTTGATTTTGGAAGATATGGTGTGAGGGTTTGTTTAATTTCTCCAGGTTTTATCAAAACACCAATGACTGATAAGAATGATTTTAAGATGCCGTTTCTAAAAACTCCAGAATTTTCAGCAGACAAAATTTACGATGGACTTATTAATGGTTCTAATTTTGAAATACATTATCCAAAAGAATTAACTTTGATCCTTAAATTTTTAAAAATAATACCTGATCGATTATATTTTTATTTAATACGGAAATTAACTAAATTACAAAAAAAATAAAATTAATCTTTAACAAACATCACAGTCAACTCTGCAACTTTAATTCCAAATTTTGTCATCTTAGCTCTGTTGATAGCTACTCTTTCGTCTTGCATAAATATCCAATCATCAAAAGTAATTTTGATATTTTTTCCTTTCACAGGAACTAACAAAACATACTCAAATTTAAATGCTGGGCCATATGAATACCCCCTAGCCTTACCAACTACATCGCCTGCAGTTCCCTCGTAATTATGTTCGTCAATTTTATCTATTACCCATTGCCTATTTTGTATTTCACCATCATTCCAAATAAATTTTTCGTCTAATATAAGTTGTTTGCCATCCCACTTACCGTCTAGGTCTGCTGAAAATTGTCTTGTAACTTTACCTGATCTATTTTGTAGTATACCCCAAGCTTTGACGTTTCCGCTTAAATATTCTTCAATTATTAGTCTTGGTTTTTGATTTTTAAAATCTTCTGGTTTCATAGATTGATTATTTATACAGCTTGTAATTAATACTGTGAAAATTATCAATAAAAATACTTTAAAAAATTTTTTGTTAATCATATTAAATTTTATTTTGCATGGAAAATTGAATTAAATCTATATTCTTTGATTTAAACCCAGCTTCACAATATGACAAATAAAAATGCCACATACGTTTAAATTTATTGTCAAATCCATGTTTTGAAATCTCTTCCCATTTTTTTAGGAATTCATCTCTCCATATTTTTAAAGTATTGGAATAGTGAGAGCCATATGACTCATATTTTTTAATTTCTAAACCGTTGCTACTAGATAAATCATATAATTTTCTTTTTGATGGCAAAAAACCTCCAGGAAATATGTATTTTTGTATAAAGTCTTCTTTGGTTTTATATCTGTCAAATAAACTATCATCGATTGTTATCGCTTGTATCGCGGCCCTTCCATTCTCAGATAGATTTTTTTTAATACTTTTAAAATAATTGACTAAATAATTTTGCCCAACCGCTTCTATCATTTCTATAGATGCGATAGAGTCATATTTGTCTTTTACA
>CACBHZ010000013.1 GCA_902539195.1 uncultured Pelagibacteraceae bacterium
TTGCATCAAATCTCTGATCTTTCAAAATGTTATACAATAACTTACAAGTTGTTGATTTTCCGTTGGTTCCAGTAATTGTAACGGTTAAAATTTTTGGATTAAATTTATAAAATACATCTAAATCAGTAATTATTTTATTTCGATTTTTAATTAGATAATTTGATAATAAACATTTTTTAGAATTAATACCTGGACTAATGATTATATTATCAAATTTGTTAAGTTCTAATTTTGACTTACTAATGAAAAATTTTTTATACTTTTTTGTAATTTCTCTTTTATTATCATCGAAAACGTAACATTTATTGTTTTTACTTAAATATTTTAATGCTGAAATTCCAGATTTTCCAAGACCATAAATAAGTAGCTTTTTTTTTAAAAATTCATTTTTTAATTTCATTATCTAAGTTTTAAAGTGGCCAATCCAATCATTGCGAGTATTATTGATATAATCCAAAACCTTATAACCACTGTCGACTCTGGCCATCCCTTTTTTTCAAAATGATGATGTATTGGAGCCATTTTGAATATTCGTTTGCCAGTTAATTTATATGAGATAACTTGAACTATTACTGAAACGGCCTCTAAAACAAATAACCCTCCTGTAATTGCTAGTACAATTTCATGTTTAGTTATTATACCTACAGCACCTAAAGAACCACCTAAAGATAAAGATCCAGTATCCCCCATAAAAATTTTTGCTGGTGGAGCATTAAACCACAAAAACCCCAAGCATGCTCCAATAATAGATCCACAAAAAATAGATGCTTCTCCAACACCCTCTATATATGTAATTTGTAAATAATCTGAAAAAATTATGTTTCCAGACACATAACTAATAAATGCAAAACAGGCTGCTACCAACATCACAGGAACTGTTGCTAAACCATCTAGACCATCTGTTAAATTTACTGCATTTGAAGCTCCAACTAATACAAACATATAAAAAGGTATAAAAAACCATCCAAGATTAAAAACTAAATTTTTGAAAAACGGAAAATACAAATTGCTAATCTCTTCAGAATTACTTGTTATGTATAATATAAAAATACCTATCAAAGCTAAAATAATTTGTATAAAAAATTTAAATTTTGATGAAATTCCTTGAGAGTTTTTAAATTTAATTTTTTTATAATCATCATAAGCTCCTAACAATCCAAAAGATCCAGCGATATAAATCAAAAACCAATTATAAGGATTAGATAAGTCACCCCATAACAAAACACCTGAAAAAACTCCAAGTAATATTATTAGTCCACCCATCGTGGGTGTTCCAATTTTTCTTATTATATGTTCACTTGGACCATCTTCTCTAATAGGATTATGAATTTGTTTTAAAGAGAAAAAATTAATTAAAGGATTGCCTACTATAAAAACCACAATCATTGCAGTAAACATTGAAAGTCCGGTTCTAACTGTTAAATACTTAAAAACATTTAAAAAACTAAACTGATCAACTAGAATTGAAAAAAGCTGAAAAAGCATTAGATTTTAGTCCTCAGTTGTTTAGTTATCTGATTTAGTCCAGTTGAATTTGAACCTTTTATCATTAAAAAATCATCATTATTTAAATCATTTCTTAAAAAATCAAAAATATCATTTTTTGTTTTGAGTATTTTTCCTCTTTTTTGTGTTCTAATTTTGTTAAATGTTTTTATAATATCTTTACCATAAACAAATAGTTTATTAAAACTGCTCTTATTAATATCGTTTGCTGCTTCGATATGAAGTTTTTTTGAAAACTTTCCTAATTCCAGCATATCACTTAATAATATAAATTTTTTACTAGATTTAATTCCTAAATTATTAAATTTGTTTATTGAAAACTTAAGTGATAACGGGTTTGAATTATAACTTTCATCTAAAATATTAATTTTTTTTTTATTAATGGTAATTTGTTTTAAATTACCTCTTCCTTTAGGAATTTTATATTTTAAAAAAAAATTAGTATTTATTTTATTTATTAAAAACAGACCCTTTAAAACTGCTAAAGCAGCCAGTATATTATCTATGTATGACAACAAATCATTTTTAATTTTAAATTTATATTTTTTTGAATTTTCTTTTATATAAATTTCTGAATTTTTTCTTAATTTTTTTATTTTATAAATTCTAATATTTGAATTTTTATGTCTTCCAAAAGAAATTACTTCGAGTTTATTTTTTGCAGCTAATTTAGAAAAGAATTCAAAAAATTTATCGTCTTTGTTTAAAACAATCGTACCCCCAGGTTTTATATTAAAAATAATTTCCGATTTAGCTTTAGCTATATCAAACAAAGTATTAAAATTCTTAGCATGAGCATAGGTAATATTTGTTATAACACCAATATCAGGTTTAATTATTTTTGATAAATAGTCTATTTCCCCTTTTTTATCCATTCCGATTTCAAAAAT
Source organism: uncultured Pelagibacteraceae bacterium (assembly GCA_902539195.1). Taxonomy (GTDB): domain Bacteria; phylum Pseudomonadota; class Alphaproteobacteria; order Pelagibacterales; family Pelagibacteraceae; genus Pelagibacter. The sequence continues at coordinate 2,397 of CACBHZ010000013.1, forward strand.
TCCTAAAGTAGTATTTTTTTTTAGATTTAGTAAAGAAATTGGTAGACCAAATTTATTATTAAATGAATTCTTTGAATAAATTGTTGAATATTTATTTTTAAGAGATTGACCTAACAATTCTTTAAGTGATGTTTTGCCAGAAGATCCTGTAATAGCGACAAATGAAGAATTAGAAGCTATTCTAACCTTTTTTGCGATATTAGTTAATAAATTTAAAGAATTTTTGACTTTGATTTTTCTTAGATTATTTTTTGCTTTCTGAACAATCGCAACTTTTGCTCCATTCTTAATCGCCTCATCAGCAAATTCATTTCCATCAAAAGAATTCCCCTTAATACCAAAAAAAATTTTATTATTATTAATTTTTTTTGAATTAGTTGTTAGTTCAAACTTTTTAAGTTTACTTATTTTTTTATCCTTAATAAATTCTTTAAAAATATTTAATTTCCAATCATTTGATAAGTTATTATTTTTAATTTTTATAGAATTTATAATTGTATCTCTGTCAGAAAAATATTTTTTATTATTATATTCCTGAACATTTTCATGACCTTTTCCGGCTACAATTAAAACTTCATCTGATTTACTATTTAAAATTGCATTATTTATTGCAGTTTTCCTTGAAGAAATTTCAATCAACTTAGATTTAGAAATTGTTTTTTTAATACTATTTCTAATTTTTTTTGGATTTTCATTTCTAGGATTATCATCTGTAAGATAGATATAATCACACAAATTATTTACAATTTTACCCATTATGGGTCTCTTTTCTTTATCTCTTTCTCCTCCACATCCAAACAATATGTTCACTTTTCTAAGACTGAAGTGCTCTCTTACATTCTCTATACATGTTCTAAGCGCATCTGGAGTATGAGCATAATCTAAAATCACGATTGAATTATCTTTAGTTTTACCGATAATTTCTATTCTTCCATTTACTGGCTGAATATATTTCAAATTTTTTACAATATCATCAATTTTTAAATTACTCTTAAGAGCTGCAGCCACTGCCATCATTAAATTTTTTATTTGAATTCTTCCAATCAATTTAGTTTGAAATTGATAAATTTTATTTTGATAACAAAATTTAACATGCTGGAAATTTTCTGATAAATTAATTGAAGTTATTTTTATGTCAGACTTTTTATACCCTATGCTCAAAAGATTAAGTTTTTTTTTAAATGCAATTTTTTTAAAAACTCTTGAATTGTCTAAATCATTATCAAATATCAAATTACCTTTTCTCTTCGTCAGTTCATTAAACAATATTAATTTTGAATTAAAATAATTTCTAAAATTTTTATGATAATCCAGATGATCTCTGCTTAAATTAGTAAATATAGACGTATTAAATTTAATACCATGTAATCTTTTTTGATGTAGTCCATGGCTAGAGGCTTCAAGAACTACATTTTCAATTTTCTTTTTTTTTAATTTTGATAGTATGTTATTAATAGATATTGAATCGACAGTTGTGTTATCTAATTTAAAATTTGTATTGTAAGATTTCACACCAAGAGTTCCAATTGAAGCTACTTTTTTTTTATTTAGTTCTAGTATTTGATAATAAAAATTAGCTATTGATGATTTACCATTAGTCCCTGTAACAGCTACAATATTTTTAGGTTTTTTTTTATAAAAATTAGAAGCAAAATTCGATAAAGCTAATCTTGGGTCATTTGTTTTAATATAAAGTATTCCATTATATATACCTGTTTTAAACTTATTGGATATTATTATCTTGGCACCTTTATTAATAGCATCATTAATAAAATTGTTTCCATCGAATTTATTACCTTGTATTGCAAAAAAAATATAATTTTTTTTGATTTTTTTTGAATTAAATTCAAAACCTTTAAAACTAATCTTGTGAAACTTTTTATCTAAATTTTTAAAAAAGTTTTTTAATTTCATTACAAAATTTCTTAATATTTTATGGCTAAAATAGGCCCAATTTTTTCAATTATATTTTTTGCGACCTCAACAGATGTCCATCCAGCTGTATTAAACGGAGTACCAACTAATTTTCTTTCCTGACCGTCGTTATATTTATAAATATAGGTCTGACTCAATTTAGGTTCATCTAATAGTACAATTAATACGAACTTTGGAGAAGATGCTGGAAAGATTGATGCAAAAGTATTGATTTTTTTTTTTGAATATATACCACCTATTGATTTCTGAGCTGTTCCAGTTTTCCCTGCAATTTCATAACCTGCGATATTTACTAAATTGGCTGTTCCTTCTTTAGAAGTAACAATTTTTCTTAATACTTTATTAATTTTTTTTGAATTTGCTTCACTTATTATCTGCTTACCCTTTTCAAAGTTTTCATTATTTCTAATTAAAGTTGGTTTTATTTCATATCCACCATTTGATATAATTGCATATGCTTTCGCAAGCTGCAAAGGAGTTGTTGTTATTCCATGTCCATAAGCAGATGTTGCAAGTTTACATTTTCCCCATTTAAATGGAATTGGTGTTCCAATCTCCTCAATATCAAATTGAGTTTTATTTAATAAATCTAAATCATTTAAAAATTTCTTAAAATTTTCTAGTCCAATTTTTTGTGCAATTCTAATTGAACCAATATTGCCAGATCTGATTAATATTTCTTCAGCCATAAGATTTGAGGGTATTTCCATATCATATTCAGAAATTGACATACCACCACAAGTTAATTTTTTAGGCAAATTATTAAATGAAGTTTTAATATCAATTACATCTTCTTCAAGTCCTGCCGCAAATGTAAAAGTTTTAAAAACAGAACCAAGCTCATATACTCCTTTTGTTGATCTATTAATAAATTTTTTATCAGAAATTTTTTCTCTTTTATTTAAATTAAAATCAGGAAGTGATACCATAGAAATGACTTCACCATTGTTAACATTCATTAATATTGCTGAGCTGCCAACACTTTTAAATATTTTCTCAAACTTTAGTAACTCTTGTCTTATTAAATATTGTATTTGGGTATCTAGAGTAAGCCTTAATGGTTTTTTTGAAGTTGTTAATTCATAATCGAATGACTTTTCAATACCTGATATACCATTGTTATCTAGATCAATTTGCCCCAGAATATGGCTAAATAAATTTTCATTAGGATATACGCGCGCAATGTTCTCTTCTTCTTTAATTGATTTTTCACCTAATAATCTAATTTTTTCTAAATTTGCTGGAGATACTTTTCTTTTTATATAGAAGAATTTATCGTCATTAATTTTCTGTTTAAAATTTTTTTCAGGAAAAATTAGTCTTAGTGAAATTAACAATTTTTCTTTATTTATTATTTGTTTTGGATTTATACCTAAATTTGTTACACGTACTGTTTTAGCAATAATATTTCCTTCTCTATCCATTATGGAAGCTCTGAACTTTTCTTTTTTTTTAGTTATTTGAATTTGTGAATTTTTTTGTAAACCTAAATAAAGTGTTTTAGATGAAAAAATTATTGAAATGATAAAAAATACAAAAAAAATAAATGCAATTCGTTCAAACGATATTTTTAAATTAGATTTATTTTTTTTAAAATTAAAATTAGGTTTAGAATCATTCATCTGTATAATTTAAAATTTTCAAATCTTTAATTTCTTTTTTTTTTAAATCTTCCTCAAAATATTTATTTGAATACTCAATTAGTTTATTAGGAGAAGTTAGATAATTATAATCCAACAAAACTAGTTCATATATATCTCCTAACGCTCTAATGTTTTCACGAGCTTCAAATATTTTTTTATCAAGTTTTTTTGTAGAATTCTTTGTGAAAGTAGTTGCAATAATTAAAAAAATAATAGGAATAAATATTAGAATTTTTTTAATCATTAAAAGCTAAATTTTCAATTTCCATCAAATAACTAAATTTGCTTTTAAATTTTTTAAAATCACAACCATTATCTATTTTAAAAGCATATCTTAACTTTGCCGATCTAGAGGGAGGGTTAATTTTAATTTCTTCAGATGAAGGTATTATTGGTTTTTTTTCTATTAAATTGAAATATTTCGTATTTGTTATTTTATTTGGCAGATACCTAGATGAATTTTTTATTTCTGAATATTCTTTAAAAAAGTATTTTACGATCTTATCTTCAATTGAATGAAAAGTAACAACAACTATTAAACCACCAACTGGTAAAATATTATATGCATTTATTAAACCATTTATTAGCTCGCTAATTTCTTGATTTACAAACATTCTTAGAGACTGAAATATTTTAGTGGAGTTATTCCTTTTACTTTTTTTTGTTTTGATGCCTTCGATAATTTCGACTAAATTTTCAGTTTTAATTTTTTTATTTTGTCTTACTTCAACAATTTTTTTTGATATTGGTTTTGCATATTTTTCATCTCCAAAAAATTTGAAAATTTTAAAAAGATTCTGTTGACTCATTTTTGATATTACATCATCACAAGTGAAATTATTCAAACCCATTCTCATATCAAGTTTTCCTTTGCTTTTAAAAGATAAGCCTCGATTAAAATCTAAAATTTGATTTAATGAATAACCTAGATCAAATATTACTGCCTTTACAGAATCACTTTCTATTTTATTTATCTCTGAAAATTTAATATTTAAAAATTTAAATTTTTTTTTATGAGTTTTATTAAGTTTAGCTACAATTGGATTAACAGATTTATCTCTGTCTAAGGCTATTACATTGTTTGAACTATCTTCTAGTATTTTCTTCGTGTAACCACCGGCACCAAAGGTGCAATCGATAAATGTGCCACCATAAAGAGGGGAAATAATACTAACTAGTTCATTTAGTAATACTGGAAAATGTTTTTCCAGATTTATGGTGGCATTCATTTATTTTTTTGAAGACCATTAATTCTTTTGTCTTCTCAAAAATGCTGGAATTTCCAAATCTTCATCTTCCTCGTTATTTATTTCCTCTGAAGGACTTAATGCTTCATCATTAGTCTCGGAATTAAATAATTCAGGAGTGTCATCATCGCTTAATTCAAAATTCTCTAATCCGTTATTCTCTGATAAGTGATCTTCATTCTTATTCTCTAGATCAGTATCTGCTGAAGGGGGTGTAGATAATTCTGCTTTCTCTAGAGACTCAGCCATTGAACTACTTGATGTCTCATTTAGATCTCCACTTTCAATATCTCTAGAACTAAAGTCTTGATTTCTAATATCTTCATCTATTTTAAGAGCGTTTGCTCCATTAGTAATTATAGAGCTATTATTATTTGTAAATTGAAATGATTGGTTTGGTCCAGAGTTAGAAAACTCAGAGTAACCTGGATTTCTATTTTGAATTCTGTGAACCATATTAATAACTGATTTCGGCTCAGGTTGTTGACCGTCTAAAGCTGTAGCCACAATAGAGACTCTCATAAGACCATCTAAATTTTCATCTGTTATAGCCCCTATGATTAATTCAGCTTCCGGATCAACCTCTGCTCTAACTTTGTTTACAGCCTCATCAACTTCAAACAATTTTAAATCTTTTCCACCTGTAATATTTACAAGAAGACCTTTGGCTCCTTTCAATGAATAATCATCGATTAAAGGATTATTAATTGCTGACTCCGCAGCTTTGACAGCTCGACCTTCGCCCTCGGCTTGGCCTGTTCCCATCATAGCTTTGCCCATAGAGCTCATAACAGTTTCAACGTCTGCAAAATCCAAATTAATCAAGCCCGGTCTTACCATTAAATCTGTAATACTTTGAACACCATGAAGTAAAACGTCATTTGATAATGCAAAAGACTCCTCAAATGTGGTTTGCTCGCTAGCAATTTTAAATAGGTTTTGATTTGGAACTACTATTATTGTATCAACATGTTTTCTTAATTCTTCCAATCCTTGTTGCGCTTTTCTCATTCTTGAAGGACCTTCATATAAAAAAGGAAGGGTAATAACTCCAACTGTTAAAATATTTAACTCTTTAGCAGCTCTAGCTATAACATGAGCAGATCCTGTACCAGTTCCACCACCCATTCCAGCAGTTATAAAAACCATATTTGAGCCTTGCAATATATTAACTATTTCATTTAAAGACTCATCGGCAGCAGCCTGTCCAATATCTAATTTTGCACCTGCCCCCAATCCTTTTGTGAGATTAAGACCCATTTGTATTTTTGTTTGAGCTTTACTTAATCTTAAATCTTGAGCATCAGTATTTACTGCAATAAACTCTACACCTTGTAGGCCAGCATCGATCATGCCATTGATTGCATTTCCTCCAGCTCCTCCCACTCCTAATACTAGAATTCTTGGCTTTAACTCTTTTATGTCCGGTGTTTTAAAATTTATTGTCATTTTCTCCCCTTTTAGTTATTAAATTGTTTCTCCCATTTAAGACTTGCTCTATTAATATTTGATTTTTTTTTAGCATTTGCCCTAAATTTTTCAAAAAGTGCTGGCTCCCATATTTGAAAAGTTTTTCCTTGACCAACAAATAACATGCTATTCTTAATTTTTGCATGTTTTAATAATTTTGGAGTTATTTGAACTCTTCCTTCACTGTCAAATTGTAAATTAATACTTTCAGATAATATTGATGTTGCAAAATAATCCTTTTTTTCTTCAAAAGGATTTAGAGAGTCAATTGCATTTGAAATTTTTTCTATACGGTCTTGTGGCCAAGCCTCAATACATTGATTATTAAAAGATGGGTAACAAATTATACCATTATAGCCTATGTTTGATAAATATGATCTATATGATGCAGGCACTGAAACTCTTCCTTTTTTGTCCAATTTGTTTTCGTAGGTTGATAAAAACATAAACCATATTATCCTAAATTTGGGTTTTTATGGGATATTATGGGTTTTATAAGTAAGCGTCAATAGTTAATATTTTTGTGTTATAAATTCGCTATTTTTAAAATATTCAAATATATGTAATGAAATAAGATGCCAGATAAACTATAAGCCGGGTTCTGTCATTTAAACTTATCATTTATCTAGGCTTTAAATCACTTTAAAGCTCAAGCAACTAACCCTGATGACTAGCCAAAGACTGCTTTTAGTTATTGCTAACAATGTCATCTCTACTCAGTCTTGCTCTCAGTGGGGTTTTCCATGCGCTTGTTGTTACCAACTAAGCCGGTGTGCTCTTACCACACCTTTTCACCCTTGCCTTGATAAGGCGGTTTATTTTCTGTGGCACTATCCCTAGGGTCTCCCCTGCCAGCCATTAGCTGGCACTGTGTCTTTGTAGAGCCCGGACTTTCCTCTTTATACAAGATAAAGCGATAAGTCATTTATCTGGCATATTTAAAATATAATTTTTTTTTTAAATTTCAACTAAAATTAACTTAATTAAATTAAGGATTTTAAAATATAGTAACATTCTTTATCAGGCTTAGATTTAATAAAGTTAGGTCTAAACCTTCTTTGAAAATTTTTGAAAATTTTGATTTTATCTGTTTGTTTTTTTGCAGGATGGTAGCCAAATTTAAATAGTAATTTATAAAATTCTTCTTCTTTTACTTTTTTACTTCTATAATTTTTACATTTTTGTTTATCTATATTATGCCATACAGCAATATTCTTTTTTGAAAAAAATTCCCAAGGAAATTTTTCTCCAGGGTCAATTTTTCTAAGAGGTGCCACATCTGAATGACCCAAAACATTTTTTTTACTTATTTTATATTTTTTTATTAATTTTTTTGATAATTGAATAATTGAATTTATCTGTCTTTTTGAAAAATTTTTATAACCATTTGAATGTCCTGGATTTGATATCTCGATACCTATAGATTTAGAATTAAGGAAATTATCATTTTTCCAAAATGAAACTCCTGCATGCCACGCATTGTACAAATCAGGAACCATTTGAATTATCTCCCCATTTTTTTTTATAAAATAATGACAACTTACCTTTGAGCCTTTATCTATGAGTTTTTTAATTGCACTATTTTCAGATTTCATTCCTGTATAATGAAATATTAAGTATTTTATATTAAATTTACTCCTTTTTTTAGCATCGAAATTAGGTGAGTAATTTAAAGACAATTTTTCAACATTTTTATGCATTAATTAAAACATTTTATCTTTATATAAGTTTAAATTATAATATAACTATTTTATGAATAAACATCTTTCAATTTTTTTTATCATAATATTTTTACTAATTGGTAATATTTCCTTTGCAGGTGATGATGGTAAGCTAGAGACTAATGGAAATGAAAATAACGGGTACAAAGAAGTTAAAGATTGCTTTGAAAAAATTAACAGGGGAGTTTTTGCATTTAATCAAGGATTGGACAAAGTTGTTTTTAAACCTTTAGCAAAAGGTTATAGAATTTTCCCTCAACCTATAAGATCTGGAACAAGCAACGCTTTAAGCAATTTGAGCACTGTTGTTACTATTCCAAATAATATTCTTCAAGGTCAAATTAAAGAGTCAGGAGTTAATTCTGCAAGATTTCTCATAAATACAACACTAGGCGTTGCAGGAATATTTGATGTTGCATCGTACTTTGGCATAAAAAAACGTGATAAAGAAGATTATGGACAAACGCTAGGTGTGTGGGGAGCTGGACCTGGTTGTTATTTTGTTCTACCAGTTTTAGGCCCAACAACTGTTAGGGACTCATTAGGTTCAGTTGTTAATCTAATTGGAGGAGATCCATGGTATAATGTTACAGTTTTAAATAATACACAATACTTTACAGACTCAGATTATTATGTATCGAGATTAATAAGTGGTGTTGATTTTAGAGCTAAAAATTTAGAGTCATTCGAAAGTCTAGAAAAAAGTTCTGTAGATCTTTATGCATCAGTTAGAAGTCTTTATCTACAAGATAGATATAGAAAAGTAAGAAACATTGACAAAACTACTGAAACTTTAAGTGATGACGACTGGGAAGAATTAGATAGTCAGTAACTAATCTTTAATGAAATTAATTAAAAATTTAATTGTTTTTTTATTTCTATTAAATTTAAACAACATTTTATATGCAAAAGATCCGAGCAAATTGATAATTGAAATAGTCGATGAAGCGGCAGCAGTATTATCAAGTGATGATCCAGTCGAATCTAAAATTATAAAGTTAAATAGTATTGCTGAAAGTAGCGTAGATATAAATGGAATAGGCATGTATACTCTTGGAAAATATAGAAAATCTATTAGTGATGATCAGAAATCTAAGTATCAAAAACTATTTAAAAGTTATTTTTTAAAAAGTTTTTCCAGTAGACTAGTCGACTACACAAACCCAAAAATAAATGTTGTATCTCAAAAAAAGATTAATGATAAGTATACAATAGTTAATAGTATTTTAGAGGCTACATCAAAAAGACCACAGGTGAAAATAGATTGGAGAATTTATACAAAGAATCCAGAAAGACCCTTAATAAGAGATCTAATAGTAGAGGGATTAAGTTTGGCAAGAACACAAAAAGAAGAATTTAACTCAATTATACAAAACAATGATGGAGACATAAATGTATTATTCAAAACACTTGAGGAATTTTTAATTAAATAGTTTAATAGAATCCAATTTCACTTAAGCAAACATCTGATTTAAAATTATCAAAACCTGCAACTAAACCAACTGATTTTATATTTTGTCCCAATAAACTTCTTGGTTGATAGAAATTAGATTTTTTAAATTGTTCGAATGGCGCTCTAATTTCACTCCAATTTTTTTTTGTAGCAAAAGTGTAACTATAATATTGCCATGGTGCTAGAGTTAACTCTGTTCTCAAATGAAGATTATAATTTTTCTCATTCCCATAAACTTTTACATATACTCCATCGTACTCTTTAGTATTAATTTTAGGATTTAATTTTGCTCTAATTTGAATAAACCCACCATTATTTTTAGTTGATACATCCCCAATCATTCTATAACAGAATGCTCCATCAATTTTATCAATTATAAATTCTCCTGTTGATACACCTCCCATTACTTGATCGGTAATAAAATTCCACTGTTGCAATTGATTTGTAAATTTAGGGTTTTTTAATTGATCTAAAATCATATTCTTGGCGTAAATTTTACTTTGACATAATAAAAATAAAATTAAAAATATTATTTTTTTCAAAACGAAATTACTTTTTTTTTGCTAGTTGTTGTAAAAGATAAATCTCTTTTTCGGTAAGTGTATTTTTTTCTTCTTTGATTTGGTCCTCTAAACTAAATAAAGTTATTAGTGAAAAAAATGACACTAAACCAGATAATATAACAAAGTTTAATGAGCTTAAATTGACAATTATCAGTATTAAAAAAACGCATGTCCATCCAATAAATATCCCTCTCAAAATAGCTCGATGACTTTTTAAATCTGGTATTTTTATAAACTGAATAAACAAAAATATTAAAAGAAGCATTATTCCTGAAATAGATGCTCTTAATAAAACTAAAGTGTCTAGTCCTCCTCCGTACAATTCTCGATGAATTAAATATGCAACAACTCCTTTGTAAGCAAAATAAAAAAGGATTAAGGATGAGGCTAATATTGAAACATAGTAAGAAATTTTTGGTTTAATTTTAATTTTAAATTTCATTTTAATTAAAAGGATACTACAATTTTTAGAAAAATTATAAAAAACTATGGTTAATAAATATTGATTTTATTAGATTTGGTGGGCCCGCCAGGACTCGAACCTGGGACCAATACATTATGAGTGTACTGCTCTAACCAACTGAGCTACAGGCCCAAAAATGATAATTAATTATACTATTTTTTTTAAGTTATCAATTGAAGATAATTTAATAATGGTGGGCCGTGTTGGTTACGCTCCAACTACCCCTGCAATGTCAATGCAGTACTCTACTATTGAGCTAACGGCCCTAACTTTCTAAAAAACTTTTTAATTGTTTAGATCTGCTAGGATGTTTTAATTTTCTTAAAGCTTTAGCTTCAATTTGCCTAATTCTCTCTCTAGTTACTGAAAACTGTAGTCCAACTTCCTCTAAAGTATGATCTGTATTCATCCCAACTCCAAACCTCATTCTTAAAACTCTTTCTTCTCTTGGTGTAAGAGTAGATAATATTTTTGTGGTTGCTTCACTTAAATTTGACTTAATTGCTTGCTCTAGTGGAGCTAACGCTTTTGTGTCCTCTATAAAATCTCCTAAACTGCTATCCTCTTCATCGCCGACTGGTTTTTCAAGTGATACAGGTTCTTTTGAAATTTTAAGTACTTTTCTAACTTTCTCGAGTGGCATCCTTAACTTTTTAGCAAGCTCCTCGGGTGTTGCCTCTCTTCCAAACTCACTTAATATCAATCTTTGAGTTCTAACGATTTTATTAATAGTCTCAATCATATGAACTGGTATTCTAATTGTTCTTGCTTGATCAGCTATAGATCTTGTTATTGCCTGTCTAATCCACCAGGTTGCATAAGTTGAAAATTTATATCCTCTACGATATTCAAATTTATCGACAGCCTTCATGAGACCAATGTTTCCCTCTTGTATTAAATCTAGAAATTGAAGGCCTCTGTTTGTATATTTTTTTGCAATAGAAATAACTAATCTAAGGTTTGCTTCGACCATTTCTTTTTTTGCAATACGTGATTCTTTTTCACCCTTCTGTACACGGCTTACAAGCTTTTTAAAATCTGTTACAGAAACTCCTAGCTTGTTGCTTATTTCAACTAATCTATCTCTGATATTTTTAAATTCGTTTTTATTTTTTTGAAAAAATTTTTTCCAAACTTCATTTGTATCTAAAAATTCCTTTAAATTTGGATTAATTTCATTTCCAACATAAAATTTGATAAATTCATCTCTAGATATTTTTGACTCTAGAGCTAATCGAAGTAAATTACCTTCTAACGAGACAATTTTTTTATTTTCAACATAATGTTTTTGAACTAATTCCTCTAATACAGAAGGTGATAGCTGCAAAGATTTAATATTTTCTAAGATGTCATCAACTATTTTTTTGTAATTTTTTTCTTTTGAATGTGAGAATTTAATTGAATTTAGAATACAATCTAGTTTCTCTTTTTGATATTTTATTAATTTATTATATTCTTTTGTTAGATTGTGAATAGTCTCTAAAACTTTTGGTTTAATTTCTGTCTCCATTGCTGCAAGAGTAGGATTAAATTCATCTTCTTCATTATTATTATCATCTGAATTTTGATCACTATCTTGTTTGTTCTGTTTTGAGTTATTATTATTCTCGTCATCATCCATGTAATTGGTATCTATATCAATTATTTCTCTAACTAGAATTTCATCATTTTGAAGTTTATTATTCCACTCAAAAAACTGTTGTGCAGTAATTGGACTTTGAGAAAGTGCATTCAACATTACATCTTTTCCTGCCTCTATCCTTTTGGCAATTGCTATTTCGCCCTCTCTAGATAGCAGTTCAACTCCACCCATTTCTCTTAGGTACATCCTTATTGGATCATCACTTTTTTCTAAAGTTTTTCCCTCCTCTTTAGATGAGGCATCTTTTTTTCTTAATACTTTGTAATCAGATTTTTTTTCTACGAGTATTATACTTTCATCCAAAATGTGTATGAAAGCTTGCGCAAGGTTTTCACTTGATAAGTTTCTTTTACCTAAAGATTTATTGAGTTCATCATGCGTTATAAATCCTCTATGGATTCCACGACCCATCAATCTTGCAAATGATTTTGTAATTATACGTTCCACAATTTTAAGTTTGAAGGACTTATATAATGACTAATATAAAAAAATCTATGTGATTTTTTTTATATTTAATTGATTTTTTGTTGTTTTTTAAGCTCTTTTATCTTGTTAAATGTAGACTCACTCATATCTTGAGAAAACTTTGATTCTAAGTCTAAAATTCTTTGCTCCAATTCGTAATTCTTAAGATCTTGAGTAATTTCAATAAAAATTTCCAAAATTTTTTCATCATCATTTAAATTTTTTGAAATTATATGTTTTACTGAAGCATAATTCATTACTCTATTTATAAGACTTTTGTCTATATTTAACTTTTCAACATTTAAGTTCAATAAGTTTTCTGATTGATTTAAAATTTCATTGAATAACTGCTTATTTTCATCACTATATAATTTTACATTTTCTATTAAATGAAAATTTTGATTAATTAACTTTGGTTTAGTGAGTAAAATATATAAAAAAGAGAATTCTTTAATTTCAAAAGATTTTAATGATTTGGTCTCATTATAATAGCTTTTGGTTTTAGCAAGTGATTTTGGAAATGACCTATAATTTTTTTGAAATTTTGTATTAATATTTGGTGTTAACTCTGAAACTTTTTGGAGGAAATATTCTAAAGTATATTTTTTTACAAAATTATCTTTAATATTTGAAGCAATTTCTCTGAGTTTTTTTTCAAAAATGGCTTTTGAGCTAGGACTTTCGGTTGTCTGGCTAAAATAATGTTCAAAAATAAATTGGTGTATAGGTATAGATTTCAGCTTTGAAAATTCTAAAAATTTTTCTTTACCATATTTATTTACATAATTATCTGGATCTAAATTATTTTCTAAAAGAAGAAATGAAATATTTTTATCAGGTTTCATTTCATCAACGATATTCTCTGCGGCTCTTAAAGCAGCTTTATAGCCGCTTTGATCTCCATCAAAACATATTATGATTTGGTTATAAAATTGATTTAGAATTTTTATCTGTTTACTTGTTAAAGCTGTTCCTAAATTTGCTACAGAATTTTCAATACCATTTTTTGATAAGCCAATAACATCCATATAACCTTCAACTAAATATACATCCTCTAATTTATTTGATAACTTTCTTGCTTTATCAAGATTATATAAATTTGATCCTTTCTTGAAAAACGGTGTCTCGGGTGAATTAATATATTTAGCTAAATTTTTATTATCATCTACAATTCTTCCTCCAAAACCAATGATATTTCCTGATATATCATTTATTGGGAAAATTATTCTATTTCTAAATCTTGAAATATATTTTTTTTTCTTCTCATCAAAGTAAAATAGGCCTGTATCTTTTATACTTTCTTCATCATAATCTTTTTTTAAGTTTTTATAATAATCATAATCCTCTGTTACAAAGCCAAGATTAAAATTTTTAACCTCAATACCTGATAGTCCTCTTGCTTTAAGGTAATTTTTTGCCTTAATTGAATTCTCATTTTTGAATAATTCATTTTTATAAAATTCGGAAAAATTTTTACATATAGATTTATATAATTTCCATTTACTCTCTCTTTCCTCGTCTTGTTTTGAAAATGTATAAGGTCGCATTCCTGCTAAATTAGCAAGCATTTTTACAGCCTCACCAAATCTAAGGTTTTGTGTTTTCATTACAAAATCAAAAATATTTCCGTGCTCACTTGTGCTAAAGCAATGGTAAAATTCTTTTTCATCATTGACTGTAAATGATGGAGTTTTTTCTGTTTTAAAAGGCGATAAACCAACAAACTCCTTACCCCTTTTTTTAAGTTTAACAGTTTTAGAAACAACTGTTGAAACTTTTAATCTAGTTTTAATTTCATCTAAATATTCTTTTGGATATTTCATTAATTAATAAGTAAATTTTTGATAATCTTACCTGCCTTAGAAAAATCAATTGTATCAGCATGATTTTTTTTCAATTCACCCATGACTTTACCCATGTCCTTAATTGAAGAGGCTCCAGAACTTTTTATAATTTCTTCACATATCTTTTTTGTATCTGCCTCGGATAATTGCTTGGGTAAATATTCGGATAAAACATCAAGCTCTCCTTGCTCAATTTCTAATAAATCTGACCTGTTATTTTTTTTATATATTTCAATTGATTCGGATCTTTGTTTGATCATTTTTTTTAGGAGTTTTTTTATGTCCTCATCGTCTGTCTCCTTTTTATTCGGTCCTGATCTGTTGTTAATATCTAAGTCCTTAACTCCAGATAAAATTAACCTATAAGTTGATATCTTATTTTTATCTTTTGATTTTAAAGCATTTTTGTAATCGTTATCTATTTTATCTCTCAGGGACATACTAGAATGTACTTCATAGACAAAATTGTTCAAAAGAAAAAATTGTATTTTTAAAAAATTATTATAGATCTGTTGCGGAAAAATACGTTTTATTGTATTAACCTTTAACTCATGAGTTGTAATTGACTTTAAAACGAAAAAACAAAACTTCACATCTCTCAAATTTTAACACAGCTATTTTGGTCCTCGAAAATAAATCAGTCTTTAAAGGAATTGGACTGGGATATACAGGAGAAGCAACAGGTGAAGTATGCTTTAATACCTCATTAACTGGTTATCAAGAAATCATGTCTGACCCATCTTATGCTGGACAAATAATAAATTTTACATTTCCACATATTGGTAACGTTGGGGCTAATAAAGAAGACATCGAGTCTGATAAAATATGGACCAGAGGAGTAATTTTTAATTCAGAGATAACAAGTCCATCAAATTATAGATCTCTACAAAATTTAGATAAATGGCTTAAAAAAAATAAAATAGTAGGCATAACTGGTCTAGACACTAGAAGTTTAACAAATTTTATAAGAGATAATGGGGCTCCAAAAGGAACAATATCAAACAATAAAAATGGTAAATTTAATATTAATAAATTAATAAATAAATCAATAAAATGGCCCGGTTTAAACGGAATGGATCTCGCTCAAGAGGTCACAACTAATAAAACTTATATTTGGAAAGGATATAAAACTTGGAAAAAAAATAAGGGTTATGAAAAAAATAAAAAGAAAAAATTTAGGATTGTTGCAATAGATTTTGGTATTAAAAAAAATATACTTAGGTATTTTTCTGATTTCGATTGCGAAGTTAAAGTTGTTTCCTGCAAAGAAAATGTACATAATATACTTAATCTAAAACCTCATGGAATTTTTTTGTCAAACGGTCCTGGAGATCCTGCCGCAACAGGAAAGTATGCAATTAAAGTTGTAAAAAATTTAATTAAAAAAAATATTCCACTATTTGGAATATGCTTGGGTCATCAAATATTAGCTTTAGCTTTAGATGCAAAAACCAAAAAGATGAAATTAGGACATAGAGGTGCAAATCATCCAGTCAAAAATTTAATTACAAAGAAAGTTGAAATTACCAGTCAAAATCATGGATTTGATGTTGTCAAAGAAAGTTTAAAAAAAAATACAGAAATAACTCATCTATCATTATTCGACAATTCTATTGAAGGAATAAGATTAAAAAATAAACCAGTTTTTTCAGTCCAATATCATCCTGAAGCAAATCCTGGACCACAAGATAGTAAATATTTATTTAGTAATTTTATTAAAGACATAAAAAAATATGCCAAAAAGAAAAGACATTAAAAAAATTTTAGTGATTGGAGCTGGTCCAATTATTATTGGTCAAGCTTGTGAATTTGATTATTCAGGAACACAAGCATGTAAAGCGTTAAAAGATGAGGGTTATAAAGTAATATTAATCAATTCAAATCCAGCAACTATAATGACAGATCCTGGTGTAGCTGATAAAACTTATATCGAACCAATATCTTTGGAAGTGCTCGAGGAAGTCATCAAAAAAGAAAGGCCTGATGCTATTCTCCCTACGATGGGTGGTCAAACAGCATTAAATCTTGCGATTAATGCAGAAAAAATTGGTTTGCTTAAAAAGTATAAAATTGAACTTATCGGAGCAAACTCTAAAGCAATAGCGAATGCTGAGGATAGAAAAAAATTTAGGAAAAATATGTCTGATATTGGTATCGATTTACCAAAATCAGAAGTTCTCAATAAATTTTCAAATGCGAAAAAATGTTTAAACAAAATTGGTCTTCCCGCAATTATTAGACCTTCATTTACATTGGGAGGATTGGGTGGAGGTATTGCTAGAACATCAAAAGATTTTTTTAAGATTGTAAAAGAAGGAATGAACGAATCTCCTCAAAATCAAGTTTTGGTTGAAGAATGTTTAGATGGTTGGAAAGAATTTGAGATGGAGGTTGTTAGAGATAAAAACGACAACTGTATAATTATCTGTTCAATAGAAAATGTTGACCCAATGGGAACTCATACGGGTGACTCCGTTACTATAGCACCAGCTTTAACATTAACAGATAAAGAGTACCAAATAATGAGAAATGCATCTATAGCTTGCCTAAGAAAAATAGGTGTTGAAACTGGAGGTTCAAATGTTCAATTCGCCATAAATCCAAAAAATGGAAGAATGGTAATTATTGAAATGAACCCAAGAGTTTCAAGATCATCTGCATTAGCTTCTAAAGCAACTGGCTTTCCAATAGCAAAAGTAGCCGCAAAATTAGCAGTTGGTTATACTCTTGATGAACTACAAAATGAAATAACAAAAGTAACACCAGCTTCTTTTGAACCAACAATCGATTATGTTGTAACAAAAATTCCAAGGTTTACGTTTGAAAAATTTTCTGACACAGAGGCAATTCTAGGCACATCCATGAGATCGGTTGGTGAAGCAATGGCAATTGGGAGAAATTTCAAAGAGTCTTTTCAAAAAGCTCTGGTCTCACTTGAAACCGGTTTGTCAGGATTAGATAATATTTTTAACTATTCAAAAAAAGAAATCCTAAAAAATTTAAAAATCAATATTCCAAATAAATTACTGTTAATTGCCGAAGCTTTTAGAAAAAAAATTTCTATAAATATTATATATAAATTATCAAAGGTAGATCCATGGTTTTTAAATCAAATTAAGGAAATAGTTGATGAAGAAAAAATCATAAATTTAAAAGGACTGCCCAAAAGTTTTGAGGAATTTAATAGAATAAAATCAATAGGCTTTTCTGACAAAAAAATATCGCAATTAACTGGTCAAAAAGAAGAGATTGTCAAATCAAGAAGAAAAGGGTTAAAAGTTTTGCCTGTTTTCAAGAAAGTTGATACCTGTGCCGCTGAATTCAAATCTTTTACGCCTTATATGTATTCTACGTATCAAAGAAATTTCTCTATTAAAACAGAATGTGAATCTGATCCAAGTAATAAAAAGAAAATAATTATTTTAGGTGGAGGACCAAATAGGATTGGCCAAGGTATAGAGTTTGATTATTGCTGTTGTCAAGCAAGCTTTTCTTTAAAAGAGGCAGGTTTTGAAACAATAATGATCAATTGCAATCCTGAAACTGTTTCTACTGATTATGATACGAGTGATAGATTGTACTTTGAGCCTTTAATTGAAGAGTATGTTGAAAATATAATTTTAAAAGAAAAATCAAAAGGAAATCTAATTGGTGTTATCGCACAATTTGGAGGCCAAACTCCTATCAAATTAGCTAAATTTTTATATGAAAATAATTTACCTATTTTAGGGACACAATACAAATCGATTGATCTTGCAGAAGATAGAGACAGATTTAGAGAGTTGTTAATAAAACTTAAATTAAAGCAAGCAGAAAGTGGAATAGCCTACAAATTCGATCAAGCTATTAATGTTGCTGAAAAAATTGGATTGCCAGTCGTTGTAAGACCATCTTACGTTTTGGGTGGAAGAGCTATGGAGATTGTTCATGACAAAAGTCAATTGAAACAATTTATAAATGAGGCCTTCAAAGCATCAGAACAAAATCCAATCTTAATTGATAAATTTATCAATAACGCGATGGAAGTAGATGTAGATGCGATTTCTGATGGAAAAGATGTTTATGTTGCTGGAATAATGCAACACATCGAAGAAGCAGGAATTCACTCAGGAGACTCTGCTTGCTGCTTGCCACCGGTATCAATAAAGGCAAATCTTTTAAGAGAACTTAAAATACAAACAAGAAAATTAGCTCTGGCTTTAAAAGTTAAAGGATTTTTAAATATTCAATTTGCAATTAAAAATGATGAAATTTTTGTCATTGAAGTAAATCCTAGAGCAAGCAGAACTGTTCCCTTTGTTTCAAAAGCAAACGGTATTCCGCTTGCAAAAATTGCATCAAGAATAATGTCTGGGGAAAAGTTAAGTAAGTATAAATTAAAATATAAAACCAATAAGAAATTTGCTGTTAAGGAAGCAGTATTTCCATTCAATAAATTTCCAGATAGTGATTTATTACTTGGCCCCGAGATGAAGTCTACTGGTGAGGTAATGGGTTTTGATGATGATTTTGGAATGGCTGTTGCAAAAAGTCAAATTGCTGCTTCTAATTCATTGCCAACTAAAGGAATGGCATTCTTATCAGTAAAAGACTCTCACAAGCAAGAAATAGTAGGTGTTGCGCAAAGATTAATAAAACTCGGATTCACACTTTCTGCAACCAAAGGAACTTCAGAGATTTTAAAACAAAATGGAATGAGATGTAAAAAAATTAATAAAGTGAGCAGTGGGAGACCACATATAGTAGATGTTTTAAATTCTAAAAAAATATCTTTGGTAATAAATACTGGAGGTGGAAATTCTGAACACAGGATTAGTGATGCAAGAGCATTGAGAAGAGGAACTCTTGCAAACAAAATTCCTTATTGTACTAATATGTCTACAGCCTATTCATTCTTAGAAGCAATAAAATCTTTAAAAACGACAAAATTAAGAGTTAAATCTTTGCAAGATAATTAATTTTAATTGACTTTCCAATCTGTCTCAAATGTAACATAATTTACTTGAAGACATCTTCTTTCTTTTACTATTTCTTTTTTTTCCATACCATGCCATGTATTAGGACCACTTGAAAAGAAATAACCATAATTATCTTTGTAAGGAACAGTTTTTGCTAATTTTAAATTTTCATCATAAAAATCTGTACCTAAATCTTCTTTTTCATTATGTTTGTTTACGAATAATAAACATGACATCAGTTTTTCTTTAATATCGCAATGTGGTTTTAACCAGAATCCTTTTCTATCACAAATAACTTCAACTCTTACATATGAATTAGAAAGATCTTTATTTATCATTTCAGAAATTTTTTTGTAAGTCGATGGATTTTGAAGTTCTTTAATAAATTCAACAAGATTAGGAAATTGATTTGAATTTTCTTTTGTAACAAAACATCTAAATTTTAATGCTTTGCCTCCGTCTGATATGCCTTCCCTAAACTTGCCTTCACCCCCATCAATTGCTCTTGTACCATCATAGTTTAAATTATGTTCTATCGGATTAGCTATATCAGCGTTCACTATTTCATGAACTTGGCCATCTGTTAGTGGTTGATTTAATTCCCAATGTTCAAAAGGAGTTTTGTGATTTGACGAATTTTTTAATATTGAATTTAAAAATGCCATTATAATTTAATTTTATCTTTAATGATATTTGCTACTCTATTCGTTTCATCTAATTTTTCATAGTTCCAATTTTCTAATTTTTCTCCTAATTCTCTAACAATTTTCATTTCTTGAAATAATTTTCTAAAATTTTTGAATCTTTTATCGTTTTTTTTAGGTGGAATAGTGACAACATAAATTGGTTTACCTGTTAAAGCTGCCTCTGAAATCATAGAACTTGAATCGCACGTAATTACTATATGTTTTGATATTGCAAGCGCACTTAAATAGGCCTTTTTATCAACACCATCTAATACTAAATGATCGTTTCCAAAATATATTTTTGCATGTTCTATAGTTCCCTTTGGCGTTCTCATAGAAGGGATGACTACTAAATTAAGATTATTCTCTTTAACTAAATAATTTACTTTTGAAAAAATTTCTTGGATATTTCTATCTGAATAATCATAATACTGGTTAGGACCACCAATTATTAAAGAAATTATATTTTTATCCCTCAATTTGCTTGAAATACTAAACAAATATTCTTTGTCTTTTTCAATTTCTTCACTTGTTAAATAATGAATAGCTCCTTTTGTTTTTAATACATTATGTCCATCAAGATTATCGTGCTCAGGCACTACAACTAGATCAAAATTATCAAGTTTTATCTTTGGGTTTTGAATATGAATGTTAAATACATTTTTCTTTGAATTTTTTTTTAAGAATAATGATGGAATAATACTTTTTCTTCCACATGAAATTATTAAATCAACATCCTCACATTCAATTTTTTTAAAAACTGAATCGGATATTGGAGTGAATTTTGGCGGTATAACTTTCCAGAAACCTTTTGTTTCAACTGTGTGGTG
>CACBHZ010000014.1 GCA_902539195.1 uncultured Pelagibacteraceae bacterium
ACACGGATATGAAGACTCAATTGAATTATTTAATAAACAAGCAGTTCAAATTGCAAAACAAGCAATTAATAATTCAAAAAAGAACATCTGTTTAGCGGGAAGTGTTTCGAGTTATGGAAGTTTTCTTAAACTTGGAACAAAGAACATGAAGCCATGTTTTAATGAACATATTAAAATTTTATCAAATGAGGGTGTTGATTTAATAATTTTAGAAGCAATGACATCTCAAGCAGAAATCGTGGAGACTATGCTTGAGTGTTCTTCAAATATAAAGTTACCTGTTTGGCTTTCTATTTCCTGTGTAATAGATCAGAATACAAAAAATATTACACTTGGTTATGATGATGTGAAGAATAAAACTGAAATTTACGAGGATTTAGAAGAATCGTTGAAAAATTTTAGTAAATTACATAAGGGGCCAATTTTAATTGCTCACTCAGATATTAAAACAACAAGTGCAGCTTTAGATACTGCATTAAAAAATTATAATGGAGTTATTGGTGCATACCCTAACAAAGGCTATTACGAAAAACCAAATTGGAAGTTTGTGGATAATTTTTCACCCAATGATTATTTGGAAGTTGCAAAAAAATGGTTTAGCAAAGGTGTAAAAATTGTTGGTGGTTGTTGTGGTATAGGAGTTGAAGAGATAAAAGCTGTTTCAATTTTGAAGTAATAATATATTGTAAAATTATGAAAACTTTTATTGGTGGTATTGGTTGTTTTTGGGACGAAACTAAATACGATGGTATAAAAGGAATATTATCTACCGAATGTGGTTATTGTGGAGGTGATCATCCTAATGTTACTTACAAAGCAGTTTGTGGTGGGGATACAGGTCACATAGAAGTAGTCAAAGTTCAATATGATGAAAATATTTTAAGCTATGAAGACATGGTCAGATTATTTTTTAAACTCCATGACTCAACTCAAAAGAATAGACAAGGAACTTATGTAGGAATTCAATATCGCTCTGAGATATTTTATAATAATGATAATGAAAAAAATACAGCAGAGAAAATTTTAAAAGAAATGAATGAGAAATTAGATGGAAAAGTTACTACAAAAATTTCCAAAGAAAAAAACTATTGTAAAGCAGAAGGCTATCATCAAAAGTACGAGAAAAATAAATCTCTTAAGTTTGGATAAAAAGTACTAATTTGAAAAAAATTATTTCAGAAAAAAATCCAGAATTAGTTACAAGAAAAGATAATAAAGCTCAATGGAATCTCCCAAATAAAAGGAGGTTGGGTTTTAGAAATTTATATAAAATTAATAGATATGGAATATACCTTAGATCAGATTTTGTTTTAAAATTAAAAAAAAAAATTAATAAGAGAATTGGTAAATTATCTTCTGTAAAAAAGGTGACTAAAAATAAAGCTTTTTGCTCTTTAATAGTTGGTAAAGATCAGGATATTTTATTCGAGCAGTACGCAAAGGACTTTTCTACAAATCAGCCTCAAACAATTATGTCAATTACAAAAATGTTTATACATTTATTTGTGGGAGAGCTGATAGACAGAAAACTAATTAATTTAAATAAGAAAATTTCATTTTACTTGCCAAAAATTGGCAGTGGTTATGCAAATGCAAAAGTAAAAGACGTTTTAGACATGAACATTGTAAATCTATATAGCGAAGATTATACAAAAGCTTATTCGTCTTCATTTTTACATGAGCCTGTTGGAGGATGGAGACTGCCGATTAAAGGCAAAAACATACAAAGCCAGGAACAATATTTAAATTCAATTAAATCTTTAAAAAGCAGAGATTTAAAAAATTATACCGATCTGGCGCATTATAAATCAGCTAATACCGATGTTATTGGACTAATTGTAGAAAGAGTAAGTAAAAAAAGTTTAAGACAATGGTTATTAGAAACAGTTGAAGCAACAGGATTTGAAGAAGGATTGTATATAGGAACAGATAGATTTGGAACACCGTGGATGTCTGGAGGCGGAAGTTTAATTACAAGAGATTTTTTAAGAATGGGTTTACTTTTTTCTAGGTTTGGAAAAGGTATAAATGGAAAAAATATTGGTTCTAAAACTTTTTTGAGTAAAACTATTAATAGTGAGGGACCCAAATACATTCAATTATCTAAAGATAAATTTGTCTGTTATGTTAATTCATTAATGAAATGCGGTAACTGGATTGGTCACTCTGGGTATGGGGGCCAATTTTTAGGAATAAATTTGAAAACAAAAGTTGTTGCTGCGTTTTTTTCTGTCTTAGAGACTAAATCTGCAACAAATGAAAAATATAAAAAAGATATGGTAAATATGATAGACCAAATAATTAGTAAAGATTACTAATTTAAGAAAATTTTGTTATCAAAGATTTTAAATGTTTATCTGTGACGCCACAACAACCCCCAATAATTTTTACCTGATCGTCTATTAACTCAGAACACTTATCAACAAATTCAATTTCATTTTCAGTTATTAATGCTTGCATAGTACTCGTGTCAAATTTATGAATTTCTGGATAGAACATAATTGGCCCATTCCAATTTGATTTTAAAACTTTCATTCCCTCTTTTGTATCAATAAACCAACTATGCATAATGCCATAAACATCTCCACCGATAGATTTGAGTGAATTAATTATTTCAGCGAAATTTATAATTTTATCTTCAGGAAGGAATTTTGGCTCATCAGGATATTTTAAAGGGTCATATATAATAGATCTCTCTTTTTCAGCTCTAAAATTTCTACCTACTACTTTTTCATCAAACTTACTTATGCAGCAACTTAATCCAACCCAGACAGGTAAACCTGTTTCCAAAGCTGCATTAAGCAAAATTTTAGCATGGTCAATATCTAAAAGCATTTCAAGAATAAGCACTTCGACTCCCTCTTCTTTTAATACCTTCGCTTGTTCTTTATAATTTTTTTCTTCTTTTGCAAATGATGGTACAAATTTTGTGTCAGGTCTAAATTCATTTTCAGCCAAAGCTAAATATGTTGACATGCTTCCAGCAATTTTAATTTTTTTTCCAGAATTTTTGACTGCTTGTCTTGCTAACTTAACTGTATCAATGTTAATTTTTATAGTCTGATCTCCTAAATTTGAAGGCTCAAGACAATGCCTTGCAGTTCCAAAAGTATTGGTTGTTATCATATCACATCCGGCGTTTATATGACTTTCGTGTACTTTGATTACTATTTCTGGTGAGAAAACATTTGCTAAACCAGAAAAAGCCGGTCCCATAGTTCCACCAAGTCTCTGAATCTCTGAGCCTGTTCCACCATCTAAGAAGACTTTTTTTTTTGATTTCAATAATTCATTAATATCCATTATGCTAATTTCTTCTCTGACTTTGGAACATATACAACTTCAATTACACCACCAAGAATTATTAGAATACTACCTATTGTTTCTCTCCAACCAAAAGGTTCGTTTGTTAAAATACTAGCACTAACAACACCAACAATTATTTCAGCTAAAAATAAAATAGATGATAAGCCAGCTCCTAGTTTGCTTGGAGCCCAAAAGATTATTACTCCTGTAGGAATAAAATAAAATATCGAGATAAGTAATAAAAAAGTGGACATTGACATGATAACCTCCACTGATGGAACTGGTCCTAAATAATCTACTAAGAATAACCCAATAGGTATACTGGCTAAACCTCCATAAAAAAAGAATGTGAATATAATTGGAAAGACTCCATCTGTTTTAATTATTTCCATTCTAATTAAACCAGCACCAAATAGTGCACCTCCAGCAAGAGCCAACCAATCCCCTGCATTTTGAGGTAATGGGATTATATTTTCTTGACTGAATACAATCCATAAACCTCCTAGTGCCAAACCTAATGTGATTACCCTCTTCCAACCAAATTTCTTTTTTAAAAATATAATTTCAAATATTGTTGTCCAAACAGGTATCATGTAAAACATGATTAATGCTTTAACTACATCAGTAAGAAGAAAGCTAAGAGCATAACAAACAAATCCACTTCCAACAAAAAAACCAGTCAGAGGAAATTCCAATCCAATAGACTTTCCTTTTATAACTCTCCAAATTGCGACTGGTGATAGTATTAATATTCCAACCGCCATTTGGGATATTGTTCCCCAGCCACCAGTCAAACCTCCATCTTCTAGTATTCTTTGAGGTAACCAATAAATTCCCCATGAACCAGCAGCAATAGCTAATGCAAATGAAATTTTAAAATGATGAGGGTGTCTGGTCATTATTATTCTGTTAATTCTGGTTTAAATTTTGAAAAGTTAAAAATTTCTTCATAAGATTTGGCAAAGTTAATTAGTTTATTATCTTCTTTAACATTTGCTATAATCTGCATTCCCATTGGTAGCCCTTTATTATTAAAACCAACTGGAATAGATATAGTTGGCAAACCAAGCAAACTTGATAATGTATAGACTTCCATATATCTATGATAAGTGTCAATTTTATTATCATTGATAGATTCTGGATTGTTTAGGTTCTTTTCAAAAGGAAATAGTTGAGCCGAAGGTAATGCTAAAAAATCATAATGTTTAAATAGGTTTTGTATTTTATCCATATATTTATTTCTTATTTCTATTGCTTTTAAAACATCGTTTGCTTTGATGCTTTTCCCTTTTTCATATTCCCAATATGCTTGAGAAGGTAATTCATTTAAATTTTTTAAATTATATAACAAAAAGTTTTCATACAAAAATTTGGCTCTTAATATTGTCCAAGAATACCACAATTCTTCTGAATTAATTTCAGTTTTTAAATCTTCAATATTTAAATTATTTGACTGTAATTTTTTTAAAATATTTTCACATAAGTCGATGATTCCATCTTCATACTTATATTGTTCGTTTAGATCAATGCACCATCCAATTTTTAAATCTGAAAGTTTTTTAATATTTATATCTTCAAGATCGAAAGATAATTTATCCTTTACATTCTTCCCTTTTATATAGTTAAATAAAAATTCCATGTCATTGGGAGTCCTAGCAAAACATCCCGTTGTAGATATTAAAGGAAAATCTTTTAAATTTTTAATTTCAAATCTATCTTCTGCAATCGCACCAGGTGTTGGTCTTAATCCATAAATATTTGCAAATGCTGCTGGGTTTCTACAAGATCCCATCATATCTGTGCCATCTGCAAAAGGAATTAAATTTGCTGCAACAGCTGCTGCTGCACCACCAGAAGACCCTCCCGCTGACTTACTATGATCATAAACATTTGAAGTTGCTCCATAAACTCTGTTAGTAGTATGACAACCAACAGCAAATTCAGAGAGATTTGTTTTACCAATTAAAATTGTGTTTTTTCTATAATTATCTACTAATAAAGAGTCCTGTTTTGGTATATTTTTTAATAACTCTTTATATCCATAGCATGTTACCTCATTTTTAATATCAAATAATTCTTTAACAGCAATTGGAAGTCCATAAATATCATCTTTGTCATTATCACTATTAAAATTTTCATCTTTTAATTTTGCTTCTTCAGTAATTTTTGTTTCATCTATATGTGAAATAATAGCATTTAATTTTGGATTGAATTTTTTTATTCTATCTAAATAGAAATTTAGTACCTCTACTATTTTAATTTCTCTTTTTTTTATTTTTGAAATTATTTGATGGACAGAAAAATTCTCAAGCACTTAATTAAACCTATCTTGCTTGTCTAATACTCTCTAAAACTAAAGTCTTGACCTCATCTAATGATGCCTTTTTAGGATTTTGTCCATAAGCTTGGTCTAACATTGATTTCTTTGCTATTCTCTCTTGGCAATCTTCTGGCACTCCTAATTCATTTAATCCTTTAGGGATTTTTAATCTATCTAGAATTATATTTAAGTTGTCTTGAAAACTTTCAATTGAATGGTTTTCAAATTGCATAGCCTCTGACATTCTTTTTACTTTTTCTTCTAATCCAGGTAAATTATATTTCATGACTGCAGGAAGTATAATTGCATTAGTCAATCCATGATGAGTATTATATTCAGCACCAACCATGTGCGAAATTGCATGAACTAAACCTAGGCCTTTTAAGAAAGCTATTCCACCCAAATAAGATCCAATAATCATTCCTCCTCTCGCTAAAAGATTATCAGGTTCTTCCACAGCTGCATAAAGTGATTTTGAAATTAAATTTAAACTTTCTAATGCAGAACCATCACAAAGTGGATGAAACATAGGAACACTATAACCTTCAATTGCATGTATCATTGCATCTATACCGGTCCAAGCAGTAAGATTTGCTGGTAATTTTAAAGTTAGCTCTGGATCTACTAAAGCTAAACATGGTCGGGCATCTGGATGCCATAAACAAAATTTCATTCCTTTTTCAAGATGAGTGACCATGGCAGTAACTTCTGTTTCAGCACCTGTTCCTGCTGTAGTTGGAATAGTAATTATTTTTGGAAAAGGATTTTCCATAGTTAGTTTTGGTGGTTTTTTTTCAAATT
The DNA here is from genome assembly GCA_902539195.1 of uncultured Pelagibacteraceae bacterium. Taxonomy (GTDB): domain Bacteria; phylum Pseudomonadota; class Alphaproteobacteria; order Pelagibacterales; family Pelagibacteraceae; genus Pelagibacter. The sequence goes on from CACBHZ010000014.1 coordinate 6,428, forward strand.
CAAAATCCCATAAAGGCACACCGCTATCAACTGTAAGAGAAATTGCTTTTCCTCCATCCATTGCACTTCCACCGCCTATTGCAATTATTGCATCATGATTGCCTTCACGAAATTTTTTACATCCAGAATCTATTTCATCATCTCTAGGATTTGGCGATATATTTGAATAAATATCTGATTTGATTTTTGAGTCATTAAGTAAATTTTGTAAATCACTTATAAATGGTAAATTTACACTACCACTATCAGTAACGATTAATGCATTATTTATTTTAAAATTTTTACAAAACTTTCCAATTTCTTTAAATCTTCCAGGTCCATAAGCTGTAAAAGTTGGGAATGTCCAATCCTGATTATTTAATAAAAATTCTTCATTAAGCTTAAAATTTTGCATAATATTTTAAAAACTTATACTAATTTCAATATTATTAAATGAAAATTTCATCCGAAAAAACAGATCTAAAAAAAACATATTTAGCTATTGCTACAATGCTCTTAGCAATTTTATGTATAGATCTTTATATGGTTATTATTAAATTTTTAGGTGATGAATACTCAATAATTCAATTAACTTTATTTAGAAATGTAGCAGCAATTATACCTTTGCTATTATTAATCTTATTTACAAATGAATTTTCAACAATATTTAAAAACATAGGAAATAAGTTTTTGATATTGAGTTGCTTGAGAGGAATATGTTTTCTTTCTATGAATGTATTCATATTTATATCAGTAGTGAATCTGGAATTTGCAACAGCTATGACGTTAACCTTCTCATCGCCTTTCTTCATAGTAATACTATCAATAATTTTATTGAGTGAAAAAATTGGTATTTATAGATGGTCAGCAGTTATAATTGGTTTTGTTGGTGTAGTTATGATAATGAAACCAACAAGTGAAATTTTTAGTTTGTACTCAATTTTTCCAATTCTAACCGCTATAGCATGGGCTTTCACTGTCATAATTTTAAAATTTATTCAAGGCAATCATTCAACTGCAAAAATTCAGTTATACACATTAATATTTAATGTCATTGGTGGTTTACTTTTATTTTTTGTAACTACAGGACATGTTGAAATTAAAAATTTTAAAGATTTTATTTTGATGACAATGACTGGAGTTTTGGGTGGTACAGCTGCAATATTATTTATTTATTCATATCGTTTAATTTCAGCAAGTAAAATTGCTTCATTTGAGTATCTTGGGATACCATCATCTTTTATTCTTGGTTGGATTTTCTTTAATGAAGCTCCATGGAGCCAATTATTTCCTGGAGTAATAGTAATTATTTTTGCTGGTATGATTATTATATGGAGAGATAATATTAAAAAGAAATCAATAGAAGGCAATAAGCAAATTTATTGATTTGATCTCATAGATTTCATGACTATTACTCTGTCTATTTCACCTAATAGTTTTCCGCTTTCATTACAAACTACTGGATAAGTTTTATCATTATCGATTAGCCTATCTATCAAATTTTCAATTTTAGAATTATCTAAAATATTATCTTTTCCATCCTCAAATAAATTTTTTGTTTCATCGCAGCATTCTGTTCTCATGACTTTGCCTGCGCTTAATACTTTATATTTAGGAACATCTTCGCAAAAATCTTTAACATATTGATCTTTTGGATTAGATACAATTTCCTCAGGTGTACCCACTTGAGAAACTTCTCCATCTTTCATAATTGCAATGTGATCTCCCATTTTAATTGCCTCTAAAAAATCGTGAGTTATAAATACCATAGTTTTTTGAAGCTTTTCTTGGATCTTTAAAAGCTCATCTTGCATTTCTCTTCTAATTAAAGGATCCAAAGCTGAAAAAGGTTCATCAAAAATTAATATTTCAGGATCCACAGCTAACGCTCTTGCAAGTCCTACCCTTTGCTGCATACCTCCAGATAATTCTCTTGGATAATTATTATGCCAACCATCTAAGCCAACCATTTTTAAAACTTCCATTGACTTTTCTGTTCTTATATCTTTTTTTGTTCCCCTTACTTCTAATCCATAACCAATATTTTCTAGAACTGTTCTATGAGGAAATAAACCAAAATGTTGGAAAACCATGCTCATTTTATTTCTTCTTAATTCTAATAATTCACTTGAGCTCATTTTAGTAACTTCAACATCATCCATTTTCACCATGCCAGCTGTTGGTTCAATCAATCGCGAAATACATCTGACTAGTGTTGATTTTCCACTACCAGATAATCCCATTACTACAAATGTTTCACCTTTTTGAATTGAGAAACTGACATCTTTTACAGCAACAACATGTCCTGTCTTTTCTTGAACTTCCTTAATACTTAAATTTTTATCAAGATTTTTAATAATTCTTTTTTCGTCTGGTCCGAATAACTTCCATATATTTGTACAGGTGATTTTTTGTTCTACAGACATTTTTAATAAATAATATTACCCCAAAAATAGACAATATTTTTCTTTAAATGTAAAATTATTTATTTTAACTTACGAACATGGCTACTAGAACTGATTTAATAGATAAATCAAATCAATCAAAAAACATAATAACTTATGTAATTATAGGAGTTGTTTTTTTGGTAGCACTCTGGCTATCCACTCAAAGCGAAGGGCCTTCAAAATTTCCTAAAGAAGTTACTGATAAATTTACATTCACAGCTTGGGTGAACGATGGAGAAGATTATTTAAAAAAAAATTACAGATGGGTTACTAAAATTATAGCAAGCTATATAAAAGAAACTTATTATTTTTTAGAAGACTTTTTGCTAGAGTCTCCTTGGATTTTGATAGCAGCAATAATTGTAATACCCTGCATAATTGCAGGTGGTTTGCGACTGGGAATTTACTCTTCTTTTGTAGTTTATTTTTGGGGAGCTACTGGAATGTGGGAACCATCTTTGCAAACAGTAGCATTGATGGGTATGTCAGTTTTATTATGTGTATTTTTTGGATTTATATTGGGTGTCTTGTGTTCACAAAGTAATAGATTTGAAAATTTTATGAAGCCGGTCTTAGATACTATGCAAGTAATGCCGGCATTTGTATATCTGTTCCCGGCATTATTTTTTTTTGGGATAGGAGGTGCGCCAGCAATATTGGCTACTATGATATATGCGATGCCTCCAATAATAAGATTGACAAATACTGGCATAAGACAAGTGCCAGCTCAAACTATTGAGTCTGCAACTTCCTTTGGATCAAGTAAACTTCAATTATTATTTAAAATTAAAATTCCGTTATCTTTACCAAGTATTATGATGGGTATTAACCAGGTAATAATGATGGCATTAGCATTAGTGGTTCTTGCATGTTTTATAGGTGCTGAAGGTATTGGTGGTCAAGTTTGGCAAGCAATAAGAAGATTGGATGTTGGTTGGGCAATGGAAGGTGGGCTATGTATTTTATTTATGGCAATAATGTTTGATAGATTTAGTTTAGCGTTTAGCAAAGATAAAGAAAGACTTCCTTCAGATGTTCAAAGATTTTATTTACTTCCTCAAAGTTGGGAAAAATATCAAATCGCAAAAATTTTAGAAATGCCATTAAGTTTTGGAAATAAGATTGTAAAAATCATATGTCAAACAGCTACATCTGCTTTAGCAAAAGTATTTAAAGTTTTGGTTTCAATTTTTAATAAATCTACGGCAGAAAACATCGGTGAATTTATTAGCAAAAGATATTATGTTATTCCTTATTTTCTAGTTTTATTTCTAATTGCATTTATAGATCATTACTTTTTAGAAATAGGAACATTTCCAAAAGAATGGAAATTATCAATAAGACAACCAATTACAAATGCAGTTGAAAGCCTGACTGTAAATCCAGGATTTATTTCTTTTGCAAAAGGTTTAAGAGCTTTTGTTTATTTAAATTTGTTAAGACCTTTAGATGTTTTTCTAACTCAAATACCTTGGTGGTATACATTAGCAGTATTTTCGGCTTTAGGTTATGTAACTGTTGGAATAAGATTTGCAATAATTACTGCGGTCCTTCTTCTATTTATTGGTGCGTGTGGAATATGGACACAATCAATGATAACTTTATCTTCAGTGCTTGTGTCTGTAGTGCTGTGTTTTATTATAGGAGTTCCTCTTGGAATAATTGCATCTTACAATGAAAGATTTAGAAATATTCAGAACGTTGTATTGGATGCAATGCAAACACTTCCTTATTTCTGTTATTTAATTCCTGTTTTAATGTTTTTTGGTGGTGGAACAGTGTCAGCTGTTCTTGCAACTGTAATATATTCAATTCCACCAATAATTCGGTTAACATCACTAGGTTTAACACAGGTTTCTGGTACTTACTCTGAAGTATCAAGATCATTTGGCGGAACACTTATTCAAACATTAAATAAAGTTAAATTTCCGTTAGCTATTCCAAGTTTAGTTATTGGATTTAATCAGACTGTAATTATGGCTTTTGCTATGCAAATAGTTACACCGCTTATTGGTGGTAAGGGCTTAGGTTTAGAGGTATTTAATGGTCTTGCAAGGTCTGATACCGGTAGAGGATTAGCAGCTGGTATTGGAATAGTATTATTAGCTATTATTATTGATAGAATTACACTTGCGTGGACTAAGAAACAAAGAGAAGCTTTAGGCTTAATAAGCTAAGACAAATAGCACTATTTGCGTGGTTTACATACTTATACATTTTGATCTAAAATGTGTTTTTAATTAATTAAAAAGAGAGGAAATAAATGAAGTTATCAAAAAAGATATCAGCACTAATTCTTTCTGTAGCTCTGTTAATTGGAAGCTTTGGTCAAGCCAATGCAGCTAAAAGACTTCATGCAGCTATAGCAGATTGGACTGGTGGGATAATAACGTGCGAAGTTGCCGTAGCAATTCTTGAAAGAGAAATGGGATACAAAATTAAACAAACTGTATTTCCTTCAGGAACTGGTTTATGGGAAGCAATCGCTGCAGGTGAATTGGATTTCGCTTGTGAAAGTTGGCCAAGTTACGCTGAAGCTGACTCAGTTATGTTAAAAGAAGACTTAATATACGAAGGTAAAGTCGTTGGAACATACAATGGTGATGGAAGTGTAGATTTACTTGGAACAGCAGGAATAATTGGTATGTCAGATTACTGGATACCAAGATATGCTGCTGAAGAACTGGGTATTAAAACTTGGAAAGACTTAAATAAACACAAAGCAAAATTTGCAACAATTGAAAGTGGTAAGAAAGGTAGACTTATTGGATGTCCGGTTGCAGGTTGGAACTGTCATGACCAAAAAAGACTTGATCTTTTAGGAATAGACTTCCAGGCTGACGAACTTGGAACAGAAGCTGCTGCTATCGCAGAAGCAAAAGCTGCTTACATGCGAAAAGAGCCATTCCTACTTTATCTATGGTCACCACATTGGTTCTTTGGTGAGTATGATATGGTTGGAGTACAACTTCCAGATCACAAAACTTGTGACAGCTTCACCGAAGCAAATAACTGGAAAGATTGTGGAACTGCTGCATGGCCAGCAACTGGTTGGGCAAAAGATTACACAATGAACTACGGAAACCCAGCTACTTTTGCTAGTGCAGAACATGCTGATGCTAAAAAGTTCTTTGAAAAAATGTCTTTACAAAATATTGATCAAGCTAAAATGTTAGTTGAAGTTGATATTAAGAAAAGAGATGTAAAAGAAGTTGTTAATGAGTGGTTAGACAATAATCCGGATAAATGGAAAAGTTGGCTTCCATAATAACTTTAAAATAAATTAGATAAAAAGGGCTTTGAAATTTTCAAAGCCCTTTTTTTTATCTCTTAAGATAATTTAATCTACCCACAATTTCGTCTCTATCCATGTAATAACCTTGCAGGTGTCTGTGTCCAGAATTTGGATCGAACTCAGTTCTTCCATGAAGCACTCTTCTATTATTAAATGTATATATATCTCCCGGTCTAAGCCTAAATTTTATTTGAAATTTATCATCGTGTAAAAGTTTTCCAAATTTATGATGAGATTTATAAACTTTATCCATTTGATCTGGATGACAATCTAAAGCGTCCATGGTTGCAGTACTAAATCTAACATCATTATAATCACCATCTTTTGTTAGACTTATTGCAGTACCATAAAAGCTTCTATGAGCTTCTTGTGTGTAATCTTTGTCTCTAAACTTTAAAGGTATTTTTGTTAGCGTATCAAAAGTATCTTTATCGTTTTTCTTTAAATATTCTGCTACAGCGAATGCATCTACTGCTGATGAGTCACCTCCTTTTGCTGAATTAACTAAACAATGCAAAAATTGATATCCAGGAGGATTTTCAAACCATGGTAAATCCATATGATTTTGAAGTGCATGAGCTGTATAAGCTGAGTTATTAGGTTTTGGTATATTTATAACTTCAAAAGGTGTTTTAAAAAATGTCTCTCTTGTGTGACTTATTCTATTTAAAACATGAAACGCTGAATTTTTTTCTACTGGAGCATTATAAACTATAGCTATACCTTTATAGTGAAGAAGCTCTAACCATTTAATTAATCCCTCTTCAGAAGATATAATTTCGTTGTGGTCTATATATATACTATCAATATTTTTTTCTAAACTTCCATCCCATAATTGATAAGGTGATTTGTATTCTTGGTTATTTTTTATTGTGTAACAATTTTCTCTAAGCCAACTAATATCATAATGGCTTACATGATTTCCCTCACTCCACTCTATTTCTAATTTACCGTCGCTATTAAGATTATATTTTTTTGGGTTTATATTTTCCGATACATCTAAGATATTAAACATTCGATGCCTAGAATCTTTATCGTGTGCTGTAGGACAATTATCTCTCAGCCACATATAATTAAATTTACTCTCTTTCCCATCATCCCAAATTACTTGAAGATAAGTCCCGTTTTTTAAGATTTTTGAAATTGAATGCATAATAGATATCAATATAAAATAATTTAATGCTCAATTCAATTATTAGTTGACATATTAATAGTTGGAAGATTTGTTAGTTTGAATTATCTTTTAGAATTAAAAATGAGCATAACCTTAAAAAATAAAAAAATAATTATATCAGCAGGAGGTTCAGGTATTGGATGGAGTTCGGCAAAAATATTTTTAGATAAAGGTGCAACAATATATCTTTGTGATATCAATTCAACTTTTCTAAATAAATGTAAGAAGCACAAGCTCAATAATAAAAAATTATTTGTATTTAAGTGTGATGCTTCCGATGAGAACCAAGTAAAAAATTTTTTTAGCAAAATATTAAAAAAAACAAAAAAAATTGATGCTCTTATAAATAACGTTGGAATTGCCGGGCCAACTGGGACACTAGAAAAATTAAAAAGTAAGGATTGGGAAAATACATTAAAGGTGAATGTAATTAGCCATTTTTATTTTTCAAAATATTCAATTCCAATGCTAAAAAAAAATAAAGGTGGAGCTATAATAAATTTGTCATCAACCGCTGGTATATTTGGATTTCCATTAAGATCCCCTTACTGTGCAAGTAAGTGGGCAGTTGTTGGTATAACTAAAACACTGGCAATGGAACTAGGAAAATTTAAAATTAGAGTAAACGCTATTTGTCCTGGAACAATAAAGGGAGATAGAATGGGTAGAGTAATAAGGGATAAATCGAAGTTTTTAAATGTTTCAAAAAAATTAATAGAAAAAGAATTTGTTTCAATGACCTCAATGAATACATGGGTCTATGAAGAGGATATTGGAAGAATTTGTAGCTTTTTAATTTCGAATGATGCACCAAGGATATCAGGACAAGTAATTGCTGTAGACGGCAATACTTTAAGGATGCATTAGTTATTAAACTTTAATATATTTTTTGCTTATTTCCATAAATGGAAAGTGAGACTCTTTATAGTGTATGTTCTCTGCTTTATTTAAAAAACTAATATCATCTAACAAGCCTGCATATAAATAATATTTTTTATACTTTTCTACATAAGTTAAAATAGGAGCAGCACATTTCCCACAAAAATGTTTTTTAATTTTATTACCACTGCCGCCTTCATGTTCATAAATTTTTAATTTAGACTTATCTATATTTATTGCTCCATCTCTAAGTAGTATAATTGTCATCATTCCTCCTATTTTTTTTCTACAATCAATGCAATGACAATTGAAAACTAAAGGGACTTCATCAAGCTTAACATTAAAAGTTATATCTCCACAGATACATCCACCAGTTTTATTTATAAAAATTTTTTCTTTCATCAATTTCTAATTATATTCTCGTATTTTTTTCTAATTTTTAATACATCAACTAAATATTGGTCCCTAATATTTGAAAGCATATTAATTGATTTACCTTTAGCTTGTTTTTTTGTACCTGATATAAGTTTATCAGATAATTTATTTGTTAACTTTGGAGCTTTCAATTTTGTCCAAGGTAGTTTTAAAGCTGGACCAAATTGCTTTAACATATGTTTCATTCCTGCGTTACCTCCGGCAAGATGAAAGGTTAAAAAGGTACCCATTATCGAGTATCTAAGACCTGGTCCATCTTCTATTGCGCGATCTAATTCTTGTGTTGTTGCATAATTTTCATTAATAATATGTAAACCTTCTCTCCACAGTGCCTCTTGAAGTCTATCAGATAAATAACCTGGTAATTCTTTTTTGAGCATAATTGGCTTCATTGAGATTGATTTGTAATATTTGTTTGCATCTGAAAGAAACTTTCTTGTGGTTTTTTTTCCAGGAACTATTTCAACTGCTGGTAATAAATACGCTGGGTTAAATGGATGTCCAATTATGCCTCTTTGAGGATTTTTACTCTTAGAAAAAATTTTAGAGGGCAAAAGTCCTGACGAACTTGAAGAAATAATTACATTTGATTTTACGTATTTAGAGATTTTTTGGATTAAATCAGTTTTAACTTTGTAATTCTCTAATACACTTTCTTGAACAAAATCCACATTTGAAAGAGCCTTTTCCAAAGAATTAAAGAATTTTAAATTTTTAATTAAAATTTTTTTTCCAAAAAGTTTTTTTATGCTTTTTGAAGTTCTTTTGATTTCTTTTAAAACATAATTTTTAAGATTTTTGTTTTGATCATATGCATGAACAATTTTGTTGTGAGCTAAATTCCTTATTATCCAGCCAGTCCCTATGACACCAGTTCCAACTATTCCTACAGTTTTAATTTTTGACATTACTTGTGTTTTACAAGCTTTAATTTTTCTCTTGTTTCTGAAGGTGACATAATCTCTACACCAAGATCTGTGACGATCCTTATAGCTTTCTCAACTAATTGAGGATTTGTTGCCAATTTACCTTTGGATAAATATAAATTATCTTCTAAACCAACTCTTGGGTTACCTCCCATTACTACAGTTTGAGCAACATATGGCATTTCGTTTTTAGATATTGCAAAACCTGACCATATACCTTCTTTAGGCATTATATCTTTCATCGCTTGCATAGCTAATGGTGTTGCAGGTGCTCCCCATGGAATTCCTAAACACATTTGAAAAAGAGGTGGATCACTTAACAATCCCTCTTTATATAATTGAGCACCAAACCACATATTTCCTAAATCAAAAGCTTCTATTTCAGGTTTAACTTTTATTTCTTGAAGTTTTTTTGCAGCTTTTCTTAAATCGTTAGGTGTGTTGACTGTTATAACTGAACTATCTCCGAAATTTAAGGTTCCACAATCAAGTGTACATATTTCTGGAAGAAATTGTTCTGCATTAGCAATTCTTTCCATTACATTTGCCATGTCTGTCATTGGACCAAAGTCTAAAGGGTTCTTGCCTTGGCCTATATCTAAATCACCACCCATGCCTGTCGTGAGATTAAGAATTACATCAGTTTCAGATGATCTCACTCTGTCAACCACTTCTTTATAAAGCTCGAGTCTTCTACTTGGAGTTCCATCTTCCTCTCTGACATGGATATGGGCAATTGCAGCACCAGCTTTGGCAGACTCTATTGCTGCTTTTGCAATTTGCTCTGGAGTTTTAGGTAAATCAGGATGTTTACTTGCTGTATCACCAGATCCTGTAACTGCACACGAGATGAAGACCTTATTGTTCATTTTTATTTCTAGAAAAATATAATATCATATCATTAACAATTATAAGAAATAAAAATTAAATGGACTTAAATAAATTAAGGGTTAGACGTAGCTTCATATTTACACCAGGTCTTCAACCAGAGATGTTTCCAAAAGCCTTGGCTTCAGGGGCTGATATGGTTTGTATAGAATTAGAAGATGGAATTGCCATGAAAGATAAAGACGAGGCAAGGAAAAATACTATTGAAGCATTAAAGTCACTAGAAGTAAAAAATGATGTTGAATTAGTTGTTAGATTAAATTGTCAAAGAACTAAAAATGGTCTTTTAGACCTAGAAGCTATTGCTTCAAATAAACTAAAGGTTAAAGCTATCATGTTGCCTAAAGTTAAAACACCTGACGAAATTACATTTATTGATGACATGTTGACTGATTGTGGTTTAGATACTGATCTTCATGTTATAATGGAAACTAATCAAGCTCTTGAAAGTATTTATGATATTGCTCATTCTAGTGACAGAATAGTTGCTTTATATTTTGGTGGAGAAGATATGGCAGCAGAATTAAGAGTTGAAAACAAATTAGAAAATTTAGTTTATGCAAGATCAAGGTTAGTTCATGCTGGTGCAAGTAAAGGAGTTGATGTTATTGATGTTCCTTATTTAAATTTAGAAGATATGGAAGGAATGAAAAAAGAAGCACAGTTTGTTAAAAACTTAGGTTTCACTGGGAAAGGATCTATTCATCCAAAGCAAATAAGTATTTTAAATGAAATTTTTACTCCGTCTGAAGAGGAAATAAGTAAAGCTAAAAGAATTATGGATCAATTTAAAAAAGCAAACACAGGTTTAGTTGTAATAGATGGTAAATTGATAGAAAGACCTGTTTTACGAGAGATGCAAAGAAAATTGTTAGTAGCAAATAAAATAAACAAAAGCTGATAAAATGTCATTTCATTTGGCTTCGAGAAAAATAATAAAAGATTGGACAGATTATAATGAGCATATGAACATGGCTTATTATGTTTTAATTTTTGATGAGGCATGGGAAACAATGCTTAATAAATTTGATATGGGCGGAGCTAAAGCACAAATAAATAAAAGAAGTACAATGGTGGTTGAAACAAGAACAACTTACGACAATGAAGTTAAAGAAAATGAAGAAGTTGATATTTATTGCACTTTCTTTGATCATGATAAGAAAAGATTACATTTAAAATGTGAGATGATCGAAAAAAAAACAGGAAAACTTGCTGCAACTACAGAAAGTATATCTCTTTATATCGATCTTGAAAAAAGAAAAGTTACAGAATTTGAAGAAGATAAAATAAAAATTATGGATGATTTTATTAACGAAAATAAAAATAGTTTTAAATCAGATAAATTAGTACTTGCAGATAAACTTAAAAAGTAAATGAATTTTGACTACATAATTGTTGGAGCTGGTACAGCAGGATGTGTTCTTGCAAATAGATTAAGTGAAAATGGGAAATTTAATGTTGCCTTGTTTGAGGCAGGTGGATCTAGTGATATTTGGAAGGTTAATATGCCTTTGGCAATTCTATATGCAATGCATGATCCAAAATATAATTATAAATATTATTCGGAACCAGAACCTAATTTAAATAATAGGAGATTATTTTGCCCAAGAGGAAAAATGATAGGTGGTTGTTCTGCACATAATGGGATGGTTTATGTTCGAGGAAATAAAAACGACTATGAGAGATGGGCCTCATTTGGCTTGAAATCATGGTCTTATGAAAATGTTTTACCATTTTTTAAAAAAATTGAGACGTGGTCCGAAGGAGAGAATGAATTCAGAGGTGGGAAAGGAATTTTGCCAGTAAATCAATCCAAAAACAAAAATCCGTTGTTTAGTGCTTTTATTAATGCTTCAGTCGAAGCAGGGTATAAAAAAAATAAAGATATGAACGGAGAAGATCAAGAGGGATTTGGAATGTATGATATTACAATTCATAAAGGTCAAAGAGCTAGCGCTTCTAAATATTATCTAGAGCCAGCAAAAAAAAGAAAAAATTTAAAAGTTTTTACTAATTCTTTTGCTGAAAGGATTATTTTTGAGGGAAAAAAAGCAGTTGGAATAGAAGTAAATATTAAAAATGAAGTCACAAAGGTTTACGCTAAGAAAGAAGTTGTTTTAAGCGGGGGTTCAATCAATTCACCACAACTATTGATGTTATCAGGTGTAGGACCTGAAAAAGATTTAAAAGATAAAGGAATTAATGTTCTACACTCGTTAGAGGGAGTAGGTCAAAATTTACAAGACCATTTAGAAACCTACATTCAGCAAGAATGTAAAACTAAAGATACGCTCTATTCTTATGTAAACAAAATAAATATGCTTAAAATTGGTATTCAATGGTTTCTTTCAAAAAGTGGTCCATGTTCTACTTCATTTTTAGAAGCAGGTGGTTTCTGCAAATCTTCAGAAGACAAAAGCTATCCGAATATTCAATTTCATTTTTTTCCAGCATTTGTAATCGATCATGGATTAGTTGATCCTGACAGACATGGTTATCAATTACATGCTAGTTTGAACCAACCTAAAAGTAGAGGACATATTAAATTAAATAGCTCAAATCCATACGATTACCCAAAAATTCAATTTAATTATTTAAAAGATGAATATGATTTAAAAGAAACAATTAAGTGTGTTCGTGTAGCTAGAAAGATTTTAAGTCAAGATTCAATGAAACCTTACGCTGGAAAAGAAATAGGTCCAGGTGAAAGTGCAACTGATGATGAACAAATAACCGAGTATATTAGGTCAAAAGCCGAAACAGCTTATCATCCATCCTGTACATTAAAAATGGGAGTGGACAAAATGGCAGTAGTTGACGAAAAATTGAAAGTTCGTGGTTTAGAAAATTTAAGAGTTGCAGATGCCTCAGTTATGCCAGAGATTACAAGTGGTAATTTAAATGCACCTACTTTAATGATAGGTGAAAGAGCAGCAGATTTTATCCTTAATTAGTCTCGAGATATTTTTTATATCTATCTAAACTTTCTTTAGGCCAAGCAATTTTTGGATCATACATTTCATCATAGCAAATATTTTTGTCTGCAATATCTATCCATGGATCCTTATCTTTTACAAATATATGTGCTTGAGGTGGAAAGTCTTTCGGTTTCAAAAGAGTCTTTGTTCTAACTGTTAATCTTCTAATTGCAAATTCATAATCGGCATAAATATAAACCCCACATTTTTTACAAAAGTAATGAGTACATTTTTTCCCACTACCTGCAATCAATTCAGCTTTTAAAAGTTCACCACTAATTTTTAAAGAATCTTCA
>CACBHZ010000015.1 GCA_902539195.1 uncultured Pelagibacteraceae bacterium
GTTTAATATTTTTATAGACACGGAATATAAAATAATTAAGAATTTACTTATGAATTTTTCTTTAGAAATAGGTCCTAAAACTGATCTAAGCACGTTGCCAAAGGTAAAAGATGTTTATGTTACAATGCTACCTGGAGGTGATTATAAAGAGACCGCTCAACAGTCTGGAGAGTTGGTTAAAGAGGGATTTAATCCAGTTCCTCACTTCCCAGCAAGGTCAATAAATGATGAAAATCAGCTTAAAGATTATGTTTCTAGATGTAAAGATTTGGGTGTTAAGCAGGTCTTGGTGATAGGTGGAAGTCGTGACCCGATCGGAAAATTTGATAGCTCATATCAAATGTTAGAGACAGGGTTTTTTGATGGTATCAAGATTGGAATTGCTGGACATCCTGAGGGGAGTCCTGATATATCCGACTCTGATTTAGAAAAAGCTATGATAGATAAAAAGCCTTATGCTGATTATATAGTTACACAGTGGCTAATGGATACTCAGCCTATTATAGATTTTATCTCAAAACAAACAATACCAGTTCATGTTGGAATAACTGGGCCAATGAAAATATCTAGCTTAATTAAATTTGCTAATATTGTAGGGGCAAAAAATTCCATTAACTTTCTTAAATCTAATTTTAGTAAGGCGTTGGATTTATTGAAACCTAAAGACCCTAATGATTTAATTGGGAAAGTTAAATCGCATACTGATTATTTCCACATTTATACATTCGGCGGCTTGAAGGAAACTAACAAGTGGTTGAAGGAGAATAACTATGTCTAATGAATTTGACTATAGTAAACTAAGACATACAACATCAGTAGATCAGTCTGATAGAAAAGTACCATATAATTTGAGACAAAGCGGACCTACTAAAGTTGAGATGCTAATATCAACAAGAGTAAGGAAATCTCCATACTGGCATTTATCTATGAAAGCAGGATGTTGGAGAGCAACTGTTTATAACAGAATTTATCATCCAAGAGGTTATGTTAAACCTGAAGATGGTGGTGCAATGGTTGAGTACGAAGCAATTAAAAACCATGTAACAATGTGGAATGTTGCAGTTGAAAGACAAATACAAGTTAAAGGACCAGATGCAGAAAAATTTGTTGATTATGTAATTACAAGAGATGCTACAAAAATTTCTCCAATGAGAGGAAGATATGTAATTTTGTGTAATGCATACGGAGGAGTATTAAATGATCCTATTCTTTTAAGAATATCTAAAGATGAATTTTGGTTTAGTTTATCAGATAGTGATATTGGATTATATCTGCAAGGAGTAAATGCAGATGAAAGGTTTAATGTTCAAATTAATGAAATAGATGCTTGTCCTGTACAAATTCAAGGTCCTAAAGCTAAAGCTTTAATGAAAGATCTTTGTGGAAGTGAAGTTGACATAGACAACATGCCTTTTTATGGTTTGGCGTCTGCAAAAGTTGGTGGAAGAAGTTGTATTATTTCTCAAACAGGTTTTTCAGGCGAGTCTGGATTTGAAATATATTTAAGAGAAGCAACTTTATATGCTGAAGATATGTGGAATACTGTTCTTGAGGCAGGTAAAAAACATAATTTAATGGTAATTGCTCCTGCACACCATAGAAGGATACAAGCTGGAATTCTTTCATGGGGACAAGATATGGATCATGAACATAATCCATTTCAATGTAATCTTGGTTATCAAGTTTCTTTATCTGGCAAAGGTGAATGGAACAAAAAAGGTGATTATGTTGGCAAAAAAGCATTAGAAAAAATGAAAGCTGATTTAAAAGCAGGCCATAAACCCTATAAACTTCAATTAGTCGGACTTGAATTAGGAGGAAAACCTATTGAAGAATATGCTCCAGATTTTTGGTTAATTTCAGAAAACGGCAGTGAGCCTGTAGGATTTATAACTTCTCCTTGGTATCACCCAGAAAAAGGGAAAAATATTGCTATGGGATACGTTCCATTTGATGGCACGCTAAATGCAAATGGTTTTCCAAAAGGTAAGGTTGGATCGAAATTTAAAGTCCATCTACCAGAAAAATATTCTGATAAACCTGGAGAACCAGTCGATGCAGTTGTAGTTGATGTTCCATTTACAGAATCTTACAACGCAAATACAAGAGAAGTAGTTAGTAAGTGATAAAAATTTTTTTAGGGGGAATTTAATTCCCCCTAAATATGACGAAAACTTTTTTCATAGTTGTTTGCATTATAATCGCTATTGGACTAATAATATTCCCATTAATCGTTTCATATAAGGCGCAAAAAAAAAATAAAGATAATTAATGTTTGCTCAGTTTTTAGATATTGTTTTCAAATCATTAAAGCTTGATAAAACTCTTTACAGAACTCCAAAGTATTACGGAGAGGCTGGAATCTATTTTGCAATTCTAATTATGATTTTAGATGGTGTTGCGGGTGCTATTGCAGCGAATACAATTGTAAAAACCTCAGTTGGTATATCTGGTTTAACAGCATTATTAACTTGGCTAGTGTGGGCAATATTTATATTTGTAATTGGAGTTAAAATTTTTCCTGATAAAGATAGAAAAATTCCATTTAAAAGAGTTCTTATAGCTGTTGGCTATGCACATGCTCCAGGACTAATAAGATTTTTTGCTGTAACACCAGAATTAGTGCTTTTAATTATATTTCTTACTCAATTTTGGATTTTTGCTTCGTTAATTATAGCAACAAGACAAATTTTAAACTTAAAATCAAATTTTAAAGCTTTTGGAATTGTATTTTTATCATTTTTAATAATGTCATTTTTAACAATCTCCTTTGTTATGTCTAAAATTAATGCATTGCCTGTTAGTAATTTCTCATAATAATTGAAAATTTTTTTAAAATAATATTTTTATATTTTATCTAAAATTAAAATAAGATTTGAAGTAAATAAATAATATTTAATTTTTAAAATTTTATAATTTTTAAAATTATTTATGTCACATATATTTTTCAAATCCTTAATCGAAAGTAGATTAAGATTTTCTTCATTTGAGAGGAAATGTTGATTAAACAATTTTAAAATTCTTCTATGTATATTTTTAGGAAGCCAGTGAATGAATGGTAGCATTGTATGAAAATCAACAGGATAAAATCTGTTAGGTGTAATAATGATACATCTTTTTTTTGAAATTTTATAAAGTTCTTTGACAAATTTATTTTGATTTTCAAAACTTCCGACATGCTCTAAAGTAGCATTAGACATAGCTATATCATAAGAATTCTCTTTTAATCCCATACGTCTTCCATCACCTTTTAAACATTTCAAATTTGGAAAGTTTATTTTTAACTTCTCCAAATCTTGATTAGAAAAGCATGTGATATTTTCAGGATATTTATAATGATTTAAGAAAAAATTTTCATGTTTATCTAGAACCGGAGTTGTGCCTACGTCTATAATTGTATCTTCTTTTGAAACATAAGTTGATACTAAGTCAAATTGTTTTTTTCTTGCTAAGTATAAATTTTTAAAAAAAAATTTACTCTGATCTGATCCATAAATTTCTTTAAGTTTAGCCATAAATTTTAATGAATACTATTTTTCTAAGTTTTTAATTGAAATCATATTACTTGATATATCTTTATTATTTTTTTTAATTTCATTAAAAAAATTCCAAGCAAGCACCAATATTTTTTGTTTATTTATAACTTTTGATGACTTTGATTTAATAGGTATTTTTACACCAGGTATATATTTGCCATGTTTCAACTTATTATCTTCAATAATAAAATCTATTTCTTCATTAATATTAAAAAAATTAAGAGCTGTTGTAGCCTTTGCTGGTGCCCCATAACCAATTATTTTGATATTTTTTTTTTTTATTTTTTTTATGTTTTCTACAACATTTTTTTTAATTAGATTTACTTTTTCACCAAATTTTTTGTAGGTTTCAAAATTTTTAATTCCAAATTTTTCTTCTTCTTTTAATAATTTTTTCAAACTTTCTTCCTCTTTTGCGAATTTATTTTTCTTTAAATAAATTCTCAATGATCCTCCATGGGTATCTATTTTTTCAGCCTTGTAAATTTTAATATTAAAATTTTTGAAAAAATTAACTAGAGATGTCAATGACCAATAATTATAGTGCTCATGATAAATATTATCGAAAGTAAAATCTTTTAAAGTATTCATAATATATTGAACTTCTATAATTATAGTGCCTTTATCATTAAGTAATTTAATCATACATTCAGTCATCTCTTTTAAATTATCTGAATGAGCAAATACATTTGAAGCAAGAATCAAATCTGCATTTTTTTTAATTTTTTTGATTTCTTTGAGATTAAGAAATGAATTAAGTGTTTTAATTTTTTCTTTATTGGCAATTCTTGCTAAGTTCTTTGCTGGTTCAATCCCTAGTATATTTTTAAAACCTTTAGAGGCAAATGGTTTCAATCCGACGCCATCATTGCTACCTATATCTATTATATAAGATTTTTTTGGTTTAAGTTTTAATTCTTTAATATATTTTTCAGCTGCTTTTATAAAATGGTTTCTAAAACTTTTAGATGTTGATGATGTGTATAAATAATTTGAAAACATTTTTTTTGGATCTATCGCAACAGATAACTGGCAATTATGACACACTGGGCAATAATTTACTTCTAATGGATACATCTCGCATTTTTCATTCTTCTTGTTTAATAAATTATTTGCTAATGGTTGATATCCAAGAGATACAACTCTTTTTAATTTTTTTTCACCACAAGATCTACATTCAAATTTATAGTATTTGAGCAACATATCTCTCTCTTTTTCGTCAACAAAAATATGTTTAATAGTATGAGATATTCCATAATTTTCATGATCTCTTTCGCCTCTAACTAAATTTAAAAAAGTTGTATCTTTTGTGAAAACCATCGTATGAGCAACATTTGGTTTAATAATTGATAGTTGTCCTTCATTTACGACTTGCGTTATTTTTGGAGAATTAGGATTTAAAAGATCTTGATAAATTTCTATAATTTGGCCTTTTGTAAATAAACATTTCTGCTCTTGTTGGGGATGATAATGATTTGCTCTTATAGAACCTTTTTTAGAGTCAATCAGACCAATTAAATTGATTGGCTCAGTCAATTCATGATTGCTTATTTTTCCTCTTGAATCAACATACTCATTTTCTCCATCCTTTACATGCTCCAAATCTTTTATCAATTTTTGTTTAGACCATTTTTGTATCATTTCCTTAATACTTTCATCTAATGAATATAGAAATTTAAATCCTGTTTTTAGAATTTTTTTATTACTTAAAGAAAAACCTAGATTGGGAATTTCATCATTTGTCTCTCTCAAAGTTATTTTTGGATTATATTTTTTACAAATTTGAGCAACATCCCTCACTGCAACTGTTTCTTTTGTAAGGTTAAATATTTCAGAGTTTATATCTTCTCTCTCTTCCATAAATTTGAAGCATCTAGCAACATCTATAAGTGATACTAAGCTTTTTAATTGTCTACCGCCTGCAAATAATCTTAATGTTCCGTTTTGAGAGGCTACCTTGGAAAAATAATTCGCCATAATATCAATTCTTGCTGTGTCAGTAGAGTATCCATAAACTGAGCCAAGTCTTAATATGACAAATTTTTTTCCAGATTTTTTTAATTGTTTCTCGTTGAAATCTTTAGAAATACTATAAGGTAATACTGGAAATGTTTTTTCATTTTCTTTAATATTTTTTTTTACTTTCTCAATACCTTCATAAACTACATGACTGGATGGCATGATTAATTTACAATTATCACTCATTGCATCAATTATATTTTGAGTTCCTTTTTGCCCAATTTCTATAATTTTAATATCATGATCTTTTCTTAGTTCACTTTTCACTCTTGGAACATCTGTTATTCCAGCAAGATGGTGGATAATATCAGCATCACTACAATATTTTTGGATAATTTCTTTATCTAAGATATCTCCTTGAACAAAATTCATATTCCAATTACGGATCTGATTAACTCTCTCTGAAATAAATCTATTATCTAAAACTGTAACTTTATCGTTCCAACTAAAGCCAGAATATATCTTACAAAGTTCTGTGCCTATATATCCTAGTCCTCCTGTAATAACTATTTTCTTCATTAGTTTTTAAATTTTCCTTTTGTCAATTCGAATAAAACTGAAAAAAAATGGTACCATCTTATTTTTTTTCCATCTTCTTTTGATCTACCATTATAATTAATTGGAATTTCATAATTATTTTTTGATTTTTTTACAATTTGAGTAAGAAGTTCAGCTTGTTGTCCAAAACCATAGCACTTTAATTTTTCAATATCTATAAGCTCTTTTTTAAAAGACAAATAACAACTATATATATCGGTAAATGTACAATTATATAATATATTAAAATATAATGTTATAATTTTATTTGCAACTAAGTTTAAAAAATTATGTGATCTTGAATAATCTTTATATCTTATTCTGGATCCAAAAATAATATCTGCATTATAGTTTTTATAAATTTTCATAAAATTTTCAAATTCGATTGGATCATACTCTAAATCTGCATCCTGCATTATTATGTATTTACCAGTTGAAGAATCTATACCTTTGATTACTGCATTACCTTTTCCAAAATTACTATCGCTGGTAATTAGTTTATCGTATAGATTATTATTTTCTTTTAATAATTTATTAGTTTCGTCCGTTGATCCATCATCAACGACAATAACTTCGTAGTTAAAGTTTGAGGACTTTGTTTCTTTAATTCTATTTAAAATTTTTATAATAGTTTTTTCTTCATTAAAGACTGGGATTATAATACTTAAAACTTCTGACATATTAGGTATTTAATGTAACTAACCTTTTATTTAATGAAAAACAATATATGGATTAGTAAAAAGTTTAAAAGATAAAAAATCAAGCAATGGAATTATATTTATATAATTTGGTGTTTTTCCTATAAGGGAAATAAAGTTTTTGATGTTCTGCAGGAGTTACAAAGCTTATATCCTGTGAGTATTAAATTTTGAGTTACTGACTCATCTTCTTTTTTACATTCATCACAAATATCATTTAATTCATTATTATCCGATTTGTCTGATTTATATTCAAAGTTATCAGTCATTATCTGTTAATCCTGCTCCTGCAGTTTTTTGTTTTAACTCATCAGTTTCTTCAACAAATGTGTTTTCTGATAATTTTGTTAATTCTTTCCAATCTTCTTCAGAAAAATTATTCTTATTTTCTAAGAATTGAACTTTAATTACATCAGCTTTTTCTACAATCTCACTACTTAAGTAATTCGAATAAATTGATTGATTGAAATTTAATAAAAATTCTTTTTGATCTATCTTTAAAAAAATTCTCTTTCCCGTTATTTCCGAAGATCTACTGACAAACGGCAAAAATATCAATGGGTAAGCCATTTTTTCAATTTCTATATCATTTAGTTCTTGGATAGAGATAGATTGGTCAAAAAAACTTAATCCAAGTTTAATCGGACAGTAAAAGTTTTGAGGTCTGTTGCTTTTGTTAAAAGATTGACAATTTTCAAACTTCTCATTATTAAAAATCTTAAAATATTGGTTTATGTTTTTTATTCCTGGTAAACCAAATAACTCAAGTTGTTTAATGTTCTTTCCTATTTCTTCGGCAACACCCCAAGAGAAACCTTTTGCTTTAGTTGAACGTTTAACAATTGTATCGATTTCACTATAACTTCTCATTAATTACTTTAGTTATATATCCAATATTGATTAAATGAATTAAGTTCATTTGGTAATGGAGCTCCTTGAAACATACAAATCCTTAACCATTTGTCAGATCTTGGATCAAACTTTACTGCCCCAAAAAAAGATAGTTTAAGTCTTAACATATCAATAGGAACTAATTTTGAGCCGATGGTGTTATCTTGAATTTCAGAATATGGATATTTCTCTGTTATAAACACTCTTCTTACAACATGTCTTAAATCATTGTTCCGTAATAGAAAATTGCCAATCTTTAAGCTGTTTTTTAGTGTAAAAATAGTTTCATAAAGTTTTTTTATATCTCTTGCGATTGCTGTGGGCTGCTCGAGTTCTGAACCATTATCTTCAAACCGATCTCCAATTCTAGGCTCTTCTTTATTTTTTGAAATAAACCAAAATTTTTTATTATTTTCATTTTTTGAAAAATCAATTTTTAAAATATCTGAATAATTTTTTTCAATTATTTCTCTTAGGTCATTTATAGTTCTGTCTACAGGTATATTAAAACTACTATCCTCGTCTGAACTCATTTGAGAAATTAAAGGATCAGTTATTTCATTATATGGCTCCATCATTATAGAAACCAAATACTCAACTCCTTCTTCAGATAAATTTTCCTCTGCCCAGTTATATAATTTATCAAATATATAAAAATTTGATTTATCAATATTATCTTTCAAATAATCAATTAAATTTTGTAAATCATTAATTAAATTGTTTATTTTTTTCTTTTGGTATTCGCTGTCAGTATTCCATGAAGTTACATTTTTTAAAGATTTTGTTAAACAGTTGTAAAAAATTTTAAACTCATCTTCTGATACTTTTTCTATTTCTCTTATTTTTTTTAAAGCTGTCTCTTTAGCTAGAATCCAATTATTTAACAATGAAGGGTGATTAACAATAAATGGTGCCATTCCTAATCCAGTTGAATTTCCAATTCCTAAATTTCTGCAAATATCCAAGTCTAATTCTACAGCGTCTTTAGGATTTTTATGTTTTGCTATATGATTGACCTGATCAAAAGTGAATTGTCTCACAAGGTAAACTAACATCATTTCCAATCTAAAAGGACCATTTATTTCATCTCTATTTTTAATTCTAAACCTGTCTGCTAATCCAAATTTTCCTGAGCCGTATACTGCAGTTGTTCTGTACAAGTATCCAACTTTTGAAAGCTCATTAGTGTTGGGCTGGATACCTTTTGATAAACACTCAACCACATAATTAAATGCTCTAACTGATCTATTTGCTCTTGAGAGAGTTAGTTCTTTATAAGAAAGTCTACCAACTTCTTGTTTAGGAACATTTTGTGAAAGTCTATCAATATCAATTTTTGAAGGAATGCCATCATACAAAGCAAATGCAGCATCCCATTTAGTTGCTATTACTCTATCAGATCTTTCCTCATCTTTAAGTTCATTGGCAAAACAAACTAGAGAATATGTTTTTTTATCTTTTGAAAATGAATAAATGGCAACTCCATACCCCCTATCATTCAAGTCGAACAAATCTCTGTTATATTTCCAATCTTTGAACTCATTTAAAAATGATCTTAGAAAAGATAATTTAGATTGATGAAAAGATCCAAGCCTAGAAAGTTTCATTACAATTTTAGGATCTCTTAGTGGAACTTGCATTAATTAATTCCTTTATAAAAATTAAACCAGTTATTGCCAAGTATCTTATTTATCTCTTCTTCTTGAAAACCTTTATTTTTTAGTTCTGTGTTTATATTATTAAATCCTCTTGCATCCAAAAACCAATCTGGTTGTTTTGGAAAACCAGGTTTATCTTTACTACCTTCGCCAAAATTTTTTGATTTTGACCAAGTTCCATTTCTCATCCATTCAACTACACTGTCTGGCTGGTTTAAACATAAGTCTGATCCTATTCCAACATTATCAATACCCATAATTTCAACTGTTCTTGCAACCATTTCACAAAAACTTTCTATTTTACAATTCGTTCCATCTTTTAAGTGATGAGCATACAATGACAATCCTAACATTCCTCCACTATCGGATAAAACTTTTAATAATTCTGTAGATTTATTTCTTTTTGCTTCAAACCAAAAAGTTGGATTTGCATGAGTGATCGCAATTGGTTTTTGACTAATTTCAATTGCATCAAGTGTACTTTTCTCTGCTGAATGAGACATGTCAACAACGATACCTACTCTATTCATTTCTTTAATAGCCTCTTTTCCAAAATTTGTAACTCCGCTATCATTTTTTTCATAACATCCAGTGGCTAATAATGATTGGTTGTTATAAGTTAATTGCATAAATCGACAACCTTGTGAGTGTACTTTTTCTATAAGAGCTATGTCGTCTTCAATTGGTGAACAATTTTGAAATCCAAAAAAAATTGCAGTTTTGTTTTCTTCTTTTGCTTTTGTAATATCATTGTAGTTATTGCCTAGAAATATAAGATCTTTATTTTCTTCAAAATGTTTATTCCACTCATGTATTCTTTGTTGTAATTCATCATAGTCTTCATGATAAACTAACGTTACGTGAACTGCATTCAATCCAGCTTTATTATTTATTTCAAAGATTTCTCTAGACCATTTACAATACTGAAGATTATCAATTCGATAATTCATATTTGATATACACTATTATTATTATTATGATTGTCACTAACTTAAACTGTCCTTAGCTAAAAATTGCAATTTAAAGGAAATATCTGTAAATTGATATTAGTTTCATGATATACAAAAAAAAATCACATAAAGTATCAATTGTAATGGGTAGTCAGTCTGATTACAAAACCATGAAGAATTGTGAAAAAGTTCTAAAGATTTTAAAAGTTAATTATGAGACAAATATCGTTTCTGCACACAGAACTCCTGATAGACTTTATACCTATGCAAAGAAAGCAGAAAATAATAATATTTCTATTATTATTGCTGGGGCCGGAGGATCAGCGCATTTACCTGGTATGATTGCCGCAATAACTAGAATTCCAGTCATAGGTGTTCCCATCGAAAGTAAAAAGTTAAAAGGTTTAGATAGCCTACTATCAATTGCTCAAATGCCAAAAGGAATTCCTGTTGGTACAGTTGCTATTGGAGAAGATGGTGCAATCAATGCTGGTTTATATGCTGCTTCAATTATAGCTACGTATGATAACAATGTAAAAAAAACACTTTTAAATTGGCGAAAAAAACAAACATCAAAAGTAAAAAAAAAACCAAAGTAATTAATGTCTAAACCTGATCTAGGAATAATAGGCGGTGGACAATTAGGAAGTCTATTAGCATCCGCAGCAAAAAAACTAAATATTAAAACGGTTATTTTATCTGACGATAAAGATGCACCTGCAATCAATTTTGCAGATGAATTTATCTATGGAGACTACCAAGACATAAATATTATCAATAACTTTTTAGAAAAAGTTGATCTTGTTACTTATGAATTTGAAAATATCCCATATGATATATTGAAAAAAATTAATGAAACCAAATCTGTATTACCAAGCCCCGAAATAAATAAATTAATTCAAAATAGAATGACTGAAAAAGAGTTTTTAAATAAAAATAATATAACTACAACACAGTTTGTAAGTATAAATGATTTAGATGATATAAAAATAAACGATAGATTAATACCTGGTTTATTGAAAACTTGTACACTTGGTTATGATGGAAAGGGCCAATATAAAATTAATAATGCAAATGATTTAAATGAAGATTTTGATTTTTCAAAAGGCTACATCTTAGAAAAGATAGTAAATTTAAAAAAAGAAATTTCAGTAGTGGTTACAAGATTTGGTCATCAAAAATATGAAATTTATGATCCAATTGAAAATTATCATGAAGACCAGATTTTAAAACACTCCAAAATTCCCGCTGATATAAGTGATGAAATTAAAAATAAAGCATTGGACTGGGCAAAAACAGTGGCTGAAGAGCTTGATTATATTGGTACAATGTGCGTTGAATTCTTTATAGATAAAAATAATAATTTATATGCTAATGAAGTTGCACCAAGAGTACATAATTCTGGACACCTAACTATAAATTCACACAACATTAGCCAATTTGAAAATCATATAAGAGCTGTATGTGGACTTGAAAAATTAGAAACAAAAAAAATTTATAATGCAAAAATGCTTAATTTGATTGGTGAAGATATATTAGAATATAAAAATAAAAAATTTAAACAAAATGAATTTTTTTATGATTATTTAAAAAAAGAAGTTAAAGCTAAAAGGAAAATGGGACATTTAACAATTATAGAAAAATAGTTTAAGAAATTGTTTGTATCAAAGAAATATTATTGTTTGTAGGTTTATTAACTTCCTTTGAAACTTCATGAAAGTTTAATTTTGTTTTTTTACACTCTTTCAGAAAACTCGATCCTGTTAATTCAAGATTTAAATATCTATTAACATCATTTTCATTAATTATAACAGGCTGTCTATGATGTATTTCTTTAATATTTTCATCTGCATCCTCGGTTATTAAACAAAATTGATCATTGTCATAAATAGCTGCTAAATACATAAGTTTTTTATCCTCTCTTAAAAAATAATAAGGTGTTTTATTTTCTTTTTCTCTTTTCCACTCATAAAAACCATCTGCTACAGCTACACATCTATGTAGTCGAATTAATTTTTTGAAAGACACTTTTTCATCTATAGTTTCTAGTCTTGCATTTATTAAAGGTTTAAAATCTTTTTGCTTAGCCCAACTAGGTACTACTCCCCACTTTAAATTTTCTAGAGTATTTCCATTATTGTATTTTTTAATTACAGGTAATTTTTGAAATGGATGTGCATTATAATTTTCATTATCTTCAACTTGTATAGCCGACTTAACAAGTTTTTTTGTTTTTGTAACGGGGCTCGTTATTACGTATCTTCCACACATATTTAATTTTCTTGGTTTAATCTAAATTTAGATTATATGTTTTTCAAAACTATGAAATCAATAGAAAATAATTTTGATGATCCGCAAGTAAATGAGTTGCTAACTAAGCATTTTATTGAATTGAGATCTGTTTCTCCTGAGGGGAGTTCGCATGTATTAGATATACCTGGATTAAAGGATCCAAGTATAAAATTCTGGAGTTTGTGGGAAAATAATGAATTAATTGGTTGTGGAGCTCTAAAATTATTTGATGAAACACATGGAGAATTTAAATCTATAAGAGTTTCAGATAAGTTTAGAAATAAAAAATATGGTGGAAAAATAATTTCACATCTTATTGAAAAATCTAAACAAATAGGAATTACTAAACTAAGTGTCGAAACTGGTGCAGGTGATTTTTTTGCGCCCGCTAGAAAACTATTTAAAAGTTTTGGTTTTAAAGAGTGTGGGCCTTTTGCGCACTATAAAGACGATCCTAATTCGTGCTATTATTCAGTAGACATTTGAGGAGTTTAGTTTGGAAACTGATAAATCAAGACCATTTGTATTATATGTTGCTGAAATCATTTATCGAAAGATATACGAAATCAAGATTAAAAATCCAAATTTAACTAATATTCAAGCTTTTGAAATATTTATTGCATCAGATGACTATAATGAAATTAGTTCAGGAAATTTTCATGATAAGTGGTTTAAAGAACTTGAGAGCAATGACTACGTAGATAAATCTACAAAAAAAAAAATTAATCAAGAAACTATAAGACTTTTACAAATACAAAAAGATACTATGATTAAACAACTAATGAAAATACCAAAATTATATTATGCAAAAAGTCACTTTCCTTTAGAATTATCTCAAAGAGCATTTGATCATTTGTGGAGGGTTTGTGAAAGTTATGAACTTTGGTGTAAAGAAACTAAACAAAATGCATTAATATTATTAAATTTAACAGAATAGTTTATGAGTAATAAAATTTTGAGATTTATAGATAGCACTTTAATAGATTTAGGTAGACAGTTTAAATGGACCTATCTACCACCATTGATGATTTATCTTGCTGCTGGTATTTCAGGACTAACAGGTATTGTTGGAACTTTTTTTGTTAAAGACTATCTAAACTTATCTGCTGCTTTTCTTGCTGGACTGGGTTTTTGGGCTGGAATTCCATGGGCATTGAAGATGCCTTTAGGTCATCTTGTTGATCTAATCTGGAATAAAAAAAATTACATGGTTTTTGTTGGAGCATCCTTAATCTCATTAAGTTTAATTATAATGTACGGTTTAATAATTCATACTGAGTGGATGTCATCAATTCTTTCAGTAGAAACATGGTTTGTGATCAGTGTTTTACTTGCTCCGATTGGTTATGTTGTTCAAGATGTTGTGGCTGATGCTATGACTGTAGAAGCAGTTCCTTTAGTTGATGATAGTGGAAATAAATTTTCAAGAGATGAAATCAAACTTATGCATACAACAATGCAAACTCTTGGAAGATTTGCAATAATTGGTGGAACTGTTTTAGTTGCTTTAGCTAATGTAATTCTTTTTAAAGGAGTAGACGAACTTGAACAAGCAGATAAGATAAGTTTATACGGTTCAATTTATATATATGCTTTAATTATTCCAATTGTATCTGTACTAGGAATATTTCTTGCTTCATATCTAAAAAATCAAAAGAAAAGAAAACTAATTGAGAAAGGTTTAGAGGGTGACCAAGATTATGCTCCTTCAGAAAAAACTGAAGTTAACTGGTGGATATTAGGTGGAAGCTTGGTTTTTGTTATTTTCACTTTAGGTATTGGTTCATTCAAAGTGCCTTTTGCTCAAGAAATTGTTTTTGTAGGTTCAATGGCAATTATTCTATTTTTAATGAATAAATTAGTTAAAGAACTTCCTCAGGATTTAAGACTTACTGTTGTAGGGACAGCAATAATAATTTTTATTTTTAGAGCAATGCCAGGACCTGGTCCGGGTTTATCTTGGTTTGAAATTGATGTACTTGAATTCAATGAACAATTTTTTTCTGTATTATCTCTTATAGCTTCAGTTTTAACGCTTGTTGGTATTATTTTATTAAGACCTTTTATGGCAAATAATTCAATAGCTAGAATAATAGTAATTTTATCTGTTGCAGGCGCAATTTTATTTTTACCAAGTGTTGGTATGTATTATGGATTTCACAATTGGACATCATCAATTACTAATGGAGTTGTTGATGCCAAGTTTATTGCAATATTAAATACTGCACTTGAGTCACCTTTGGGACAAGTCTCAATGATACCTTTGCTCGCGTGGATTGCTAAAAATGCTCCGTCGCACTTAAAAGCAACTTTCTTTGCAGTATTCGCATCTTTTACAAATCTTGCTTTATCAGCAAGTGCTTTAGGGACTAAATATTTAAATGAAATTTATGTTATTACTAGAGAGGTAAAAGATAAGGTAACAAACGCTATTCTTACCACTGCCGATTATTCAGATCTAGGTATTTTGTTGATAACAGTAACACTAATAACTTTAATAATTCCAATTGTGTTTGTGGTTATTATTCAAAAAACTAAATTTAAAACTTCAGAATAATTTTTATTCAGCTTTATAGCCAAATTCTAAACAAGCATCAGTTATTGAATGATAGAGAGATTCACCAAAACTTCTTAAAGCGAATATTCTTACTTTTCTTGGATTTGAACTAATAAAATCAATAGTTATTGTAATTGCATGAAAAGCAGAATTAGAACATTTCCCTTCATCAAGGCCATCTAAATTTAACGGACAACCTTTTTTCAATACTTCATCTACCAAAGAACCTTCTAATTCAAGTATTGTTCTTGAATGAGATAGATCAGTTAATGCAAAATCATCATGACTTAGGTTTTCTAAAATAGATTTTTCTATTTCTTTATTCTTTGAAACGACTAACCAATTATCAGGTCCCATCCATAAAATTCTTGTATTAGGATTTGAAGATACCAAAAGAGTCTGGGGTAAATTTAAATTATCTATTTTTATTTTATCAATACTAATTGAAGATTTTTTATATTTAACAATCTGATAAATCAAAATATCTTTGATTTCTCTAATATTTATTAGCTCATCTTTACTATCGTGATTGCCAAACAATCCATGTTTATGAATATTTTCAAGTGCAGAAGCATTTTTCATGATCTAACTCTTTTTCCCTCTGGGTCAACGTAGTGTGAAGATATAACTTCTACCTCAATTGATTTATTTTTTAATGGTGATACCGCAAAAAACTTTTTGCCAATCATGTTTTTTCCATCTTTCATAATTGCTAGAGAAAATGGATTATTATTTTCTACACTCCAACAAGAAGAAGAAACGTGACCAAGTTTAGGATTAGGTAATTTTGCATTCTGATCTTGGACGATATGAGATCCTTCAGGAATACTAGACTTTCTATCAATTGGAATAAGTCCAACAATTTTTTGTCTGCTTTCAACGTTAAATGCTTCTCTTCCTAAAGAATTTTTGCCAATAAAATCTTTTTTCTTTGAAACTAATCCATTTAATGAAACATCTGATGGGATTGTTCGGCCATCTAATTCTGGTCCTGCAACGTGTCCCATTTCTATTCTTAATGTTGATAAAGCTTCAGTTCCGTAAGGCTGATTTCCAAATTCTTTTCCTACTTCCATCATTTTCTCCCACATGAACATGCCATGATCTGATTTGACATTAATCTCATACGCAAGCTCACCAGAAAATGAAATTCTAAAAATTCTTGATGGAACACCAAAAAATTCTGCTTCTTTATAGCCCATAAAAGGCAATGCATCATTTGAAACATCTAAGTCTGGATATAATTTTGATAACATATCTCTAGATTTAGGCCCAGCAATTGCAGCTCCTGCCCATTGCTCAGTTGTAGAGACAACATTTACATTTAATTCTGGCCAAACAATTTGTAGATAATATTCCAAGTGAGATAAAACATTTGCAGCTTGTGCAGTTGTTGTTGTCATATGATAATGATTTTCTGAAATTCTTGTTGTTGTTCCATCGTCCATGACAATTCCATCTTCTCTAAGCATCAATCCATATCTTGCTTTTCCAACAGGTAATTTCATCCAAGCATTTGTATAAACTCTATTTAAAAATTCTGCAGCGTCTGGACCTTTGATATCAATTTTTCCTAATGTTGTTACATCACAGATACCAACGTTCTCTCTAACATTCTTTGCCTCTCTCTTTGAAGCTTCAAATAAAGTTTCATTTCCTTGTTTGTAATATCGAGGTCTCTTCCAGGCACCTGCATCGACAAAAACAGCATTATTTTTCTCATGCCATTCATGCATTGGGGTTTTTCTAGTCGGCATATATTCCATACCTACTTCACGACCAACTATTGTCCCGATTGTAATTGGTGTGAAAGGTGGTCTAAATGTTGTGTGTCCCACTTCAGGAACTATTTTATTTTCTATATTAGATACCAACTGAAGACCATTTAAATTACTTGTACGGCCTTGATCTGTTGCCATTCCAAGAGTTGTGTATCTTTTGACGTGCTCTATTGATCTGTAACCTTCTCTTAGTGCGATTTCTATATCAGAAACAGATACATCATTTTGAAAATCAACAAATCTTTTTGGATTTTCATTTTTAGGTAACGGCATACACCAAAATTTATCATGAGCTCCGTATTTCTTTTCATTTACATTTGGAATTGAGATTTCTGTTTTAGTCTCTGTAATTTTTGCGGAAAGATTTGATCCATTTTCAAAACCATGTTTTAAACTTTCTTCTAATGTGAATGATCCATTTGCTGCGCCAACTGAGGTCTCATGTTGTTTTTTCTTATCTGGAATAAATGCATCAATTTTTTCTTCGTACTTAAGTTTATTTCCTGACTGTGATGCTAAATGTACAGATGGTGTCCAAAATCCAGACACACAAATACAATCACAATCTACAGTTTCTATTTTTTCAAAAGAATTTTTATCTTTATTCAGTTTGCCAATTTTTGCAGATTTAACTTTTTTGTAACCATTAGCAACAATAACACCGTGGGAAAATCTTATATCAATTCCTTTTGATTTAGCTTCATCGATTAATTCTGATGAATGTTCTTCTCTAGTATCTAATATAATTGGTTCAACATTATTTTTTTTGAACTCTAAAGCTGTTTCATATGCACTATCGTTATTTGTAAATATTAAAGGTTTCTTTCCTACTAAAACTCCATAGACTTTCATATATTCTTTTGCAGCTGCTGATAAAAAAATTCCTGGAGTATCATTGTTTCCAAATACAATTGGTCTTTCAATTGAACCAGTTGATAAAATTGTTTCTTTGGCTCTAATATACCAAAGTCTTTGTCTTGGAGTGAATTTTGATTTTTTCTCTAAATGATCACTAACTCTCTCAAACATAACCAGCATATTATGATCATAGTAACCAAAAACTTGAGATCTATTTTTTACAGTTACATTAGGCATAGATTTTAATTCACTAATTATTTTTTCTGCCCAATCTTTTCCTGATAAATTATCGATGCTTACATCGTCGGTCAAAAGTGTTCCTCCAAATCTTGGTTTATCCTCAGCTAAAATTACTTTTGCTCCATTTTTTGCAGCAGCATAAGCACTTGCTAATCCAGAGGGTCCAGATCCGGTAACCAACAAATCGCAATACTCAAATTTATGTTCGTATCTTTCTTTATCTTTTTCTATCGAAGCAACCCCTAAACCTGCAGCTTTTCTTATGAAAGGTTCATAAATTTTATACCAGAAACTTTTAGGCCACATAAATGTTTTGTAATAAAACCCAGCAGGGAAAAACATTTTTAAAAAATTATTAATTGCACCAATATCAAAATTGACTGATGGCCAACAATTTTGGCTAGTAGCTGATAAACCTTCAACGAGTTCCATTTCTGTTGCATTAACATTAGGTTCTGAATGACCATTGAATTCAACTTGAAGCTTTGCGTTTGGCTCCTCTACTCCTGCGCCAAAAAATCCTCTGGGTCTATGATACTTAAAACTTCTACCAACTAAGTGTATTCCATTTGCAATCAAAGCAGATGCAATTGTATCACCTTCATATCCAAATAATTTTTTACCATTAAAAGTAAAAGATATTTTTTTGTTTCGATTAATTAATCCCTCTTTATTTAATCTAAATGGTTGGCTCATCTTATTTCTTCTGTAACTTTTGCTGTTTGGAAAATTTCATGTGTAGCGGTGTCTCTTTGCACCTTAATCCATTGTCTACATCCAGCTATATGTTGCCATAACTCTATATGTTTCCCTCTTGGACTTTTTCTCATATAAACAAAATTATCCCAATCTTCACTTGATACTTCTTCATTTATATTAGGTCTTTTTACAGTTGCATCACCTCCATATGAAAATTCTTTTTGTGCTCTTAAACCGCAATAAGGACATTTGATGTATAACATTTTTTAACCAATCCAGGTTTTAGTTCCTAAACCTTTTTCATCTAAAAGATGGCCTGTAGAAAATCTATTTAATCTTAATTCTGAATTTAATTCATGAACTTGATCTTGTGCAATTGTATGAGCAAATGTCCAACCTGAGACAGGAGTTGATTTAAAACCTCCATAACACCATCCGCAGTTTAAATACAAACCTTCAATATGAGTTTTATCAATTATTGGAGAACCGTCCATAGACATATCCATGATACCTCCCCATGTCCTTAACATTTTTAATCTACTTAAAAATGGAAACAAAGCTAAGCCACCTGTCAATACATGTTGTATAGTTGGTAAGTTACCTCTTTGAGCATAACTATTATATCCATCAAGATCACCTCCCATTACCATCTCACCTTTATCTGATTGACTTATGTAAAAGTGACCTGCACCAAAAGTTACTACTCCGTCTAATAATGGTTTTACAGGTTCTGAAACACAAGCTTGCAGCACATGAGTTTCTATTGGCAGTGTCATATTTAATTTTTCAGCTAAAA
>CACBHZ010000016.1 GCA_902539195.1 uncultured Pelagibacteraceae bacterium
TAGACTTATCAAATCTATTAAGTATAAATTTAACTACAAAGATAATTGCAACAATTATCCATATACAAGCTAAAATATTTAAACCTCCAACTTGCCAAGCTTTTTTGACTGGTTCAACCGAAACTAAAACTACAGCTAATCCTCCTAATGCTGTATATCCCATTATCCCAAAATTAATTAATCCAGCATAACCCCATTGTATATTTGCTCCAATTGTCATAACTGCAGAAATTAAACAATAATTTAAAATAGTTAATGCTATAGACCAGGATTGAAATATCCCAACCAAAATTATTAAAAATATCATGATTGAATATGCGGCGATGACATTTTTATAATTCCTCATATTACTTTTCCTTTAAAGATACCTGACGGCCTTATTAATAAAACAATTACTAAAATTGAGAATGAAACTGCAAACTTGTAATCTGTCGATAATAACTGGAGTAAAGAATCTGGCTCAAGATGTTCAGGTAATAGATATGAAATAAATCTTTTGTATGCGTAAGTTACAAATATTTCTGCAAAGGCTATAACGTATCCACCTAGGAAGGCTCCAAATGGATTTCCGATTCCCCCAACAATCGCTGCGGCGAATATTGGAAGCATATTATTAAAATAAACAAAAGGTCTATAACTTTTATCTAAACCGTATAATACTCCACCAATAGTGGCCAAAATTCCTGCGATGACCCATGTTATCAAAACAACTCTCTTAGGATCTATACCAGACAATAATGCTAAATCTTCATTGTCTGAATAAGCTCTCATACTTGTTCCAGTTTTAGTTTTATTTAAAAACCAAAACATTATTGAAACAACAATTAAGGTTACAATTATTGTTATTGCTTGTGTTGATTTTAAAGTTATACCTTCTGCAAGACCAGTCATTTCTTTAAATTCTGTTGCTTTAATTATAAATTTTTCACCATCTAAAAATCTTCTGTCGGATGGTCCAATGATTATTCTAATTAAGGCTTGAGTGACAAACATTACCCCTACACTAACCATTGCAAACTGAACTGGAGGACTTTTTTTTATCCTGTAATAACTGAAAACAAATTTGTCTATGATTAACATATATAAAATCATCATTAGGATGGCGAAAGGAATTGTTAAAAGTGCTGTTGGTAAAACACCTAATCCAAAACCTAAGGACTGAAAATAATATGTTAGAATAACTGCAAACATTGTTCCAAAAGACATCATGTCTCCGGTTGCAAAATTAGCAAATCTTAAAACTGCATAAATTAAAGTAACAAAAATAGCACCTAAAGCTAATTGTGAACCATAAGCTAACGCTGGTATTACTGTAAAATTAAAAAGTACAATTATTGCATTTAAGAAATCCATTATGCTCCCAAAAATGATCTACGAACCTCGGGATCCTCAAGCAAATCATTACCGGATCCCTCAAATTTATTTTGACCTGTTACCAATACATAGCCTCGATCTGAAATACTTAATGCTTGCTTTGCATTTTGCTCAACCATAATAACAGCAACATTTGTTTTTTTAACTTTTACAATATGTTCAAACAATTCATCCATTACAATTGGAGAAACTCCAGCTGTGGGCTCATCTAACATAAGAACTGATGGATCACTCATTAAAGCTCTTCCAAGCGCGACTTGCTGACGTTGTCCGCCAGATAATTGTCCGACGACTTGGGATTTTTTTTCACTTAAAATTGGAAATAAGCTATAAATACTCTCAATTTTATTTTCTAAACTACCTTCTGTCAAAAAGCCACCAATCTCTAAATTTTCTCTTACAGTCAACTCTGCAAATACATTTCTTGTTTGTGGAACAAATGAAATACCCTTTTTTACTCGATCTTGAGGATTAATTTTTGAAATATCTTCACCATTCAAAGTTACAGAACCTGATTTTAATTTTAATAATCCGAGCATCGCTTTCATGGCTGTTGATTTGCCAGCACCATTGGGACCTAGAATAGCTACTATCTCTCCCCTATTGGCAGTTATAGAACATGAACTAATAATATCAGGGCCATCCCCATAACCTGCAGTCATTTTTGCTCCTTCAAAGTACGCCATTAATTTTCTTTTTTTGTTAAGTTTGACTTTCCAAGATAGCTCTCAATTACTTTTTCATTTTTTTTGACTTCTTCAGATGTTCCTTCAAATAAAACTGAACCATCTGCCATTACTATTACCGGATCACACATTCTGCTTATAAAATCCATATCATGTTCAATCATACAAAAAGTGTAATTTTTTTCTTTATTCAATTTTAATATTGCAGTTCCTAGATCTTTTAAAAGTGTTCGATTAACTCCCGCTCCCACTTCATCAAGTAAAACCAATTTTGCATCAACCATCATAGTTCTTCCTAATTCTAATAATTTTTTTTGACCTCCTGAAAGATTTCCTGCCCTTTCATTTGCTAAATGTGTTAAATTAAGAAAATCTACAACTTCATAGGCTTTTTCTCTAATAACTTTTTCCTCTTTTTTAACTAGTCCTGGTTTAATAAGTGCATTTAATAAATTTTCTCCGCTTTGATTTGAAGGCACCATCATTAAGTTTTCTAAAACTGTTAAGTTTGAAAATTCATGTGCAATCTGAAAGGTTCTTAATAATCCTCTGCCAAATAACTCATGTGATGGTACATCAGTAATATTTTCATCATTAAATATTACCTCTCCATCATTAGATTTTAAATTTCCAGCTATTAAATTAAATAATGTTGTTTTCCCTGAACCGTTTGGGCCAATTATTCCAGTTATTGAACCCGATCTAATATTTAATGAGCAATTTGATACTGCTGCTAGTCCTCCGAATAATTTTGTAAGATTATTTACCTGTAAGATATTGTCAGACATTTTACTTACTTTTTTTTAATCTATTCAAGACGCTATTTGCTGTTCTATTCAGAGATTTATAAAATCCAAGTTTCCTTAATTCTTTAACAGCTTGTTCATTTAAACCTTTTGGGGTTTGTGAATTTTTAACAAGGACTTTTAAATCTTTATTTGAATTAATTTTTGCATCTTCAGATAAAGCAATAAATAAAGAAGTAATATACTTTTGAGAGTCGCTTCTATTAATTCCCTTTTTTACTAACCATTCACTCAGAGTTTGTAGTAATTCATAAAATGGTGCCATCATTGATGAAGTTGACCAAAAATTTAGTGATAGGTTTTCATTTTTTATTTCAACAGATGTGCCAAGCTTATTAAAAAAATTTCTAACTTGTTTATCTGGTGGAAAAATTGGTACCGGTCCTTTTCTAAGAGAAATTGGAGGTAAAGGAATTGCTCTAATAATCTTGGTTTTAACTTTAATATATTTTTTTAATTCAGTCATTTTTATAGTTGATATAAAACTTATTATCGTTTGACCTTTTTTAAATTTTAATTTTGGAAGAATAATTTTTCCAATCGTTGGTGTTACTGCTAAAAAAACCCAATTTGATTGATTTATAATATCCTGATTATCAGTAGATATTTTTATCTTTTTACTTTTTCTTTTAAGTTCACTTGAAATTTTTAAATTTCTCTTTGAAACAATTATTTTATTAATTTTTAATTTTGACCCCAGTATTCCGTTGATTACTGATTTCGAGATATGTCCTGTACCAATAAATCCGATTTTCATGATAAACTAAGTGATTATTATCACTAAAATTAATTAATTAGTAAAAAAAGAACCTCTAATTCTTAGTAATTCTCTTGATAATTTTTTATTTTCTACAAATGGTTTTCTACCATGAAGCCAGAAATAGTTATTTGCAACTACTGAAAAGCCAACTGGTAAAGGCATTACAATCTTTTTTTGACTTCCTTCTAAAGAGTCTGATAATTTTTGTAGAAATAATCCTTGTTCCATATTTTTGGGCTCAGGAAATTGGTCTATGTAAGAAATTTGTGGTTTTCCATTTTCGTCTTCTGAAAAAACAGGATGTTCCACCTTGTAATCAACATTTTTACTTTTAGGAGAACCCCATATAAAGTTTTGTTTTCCAACTTTATCATTAGTTAAGCTATCTAAATGTTCCCAATCATCAAGGTGTAACATTGCAGTTTCACCTCCTTGAACATTTTCTTCCTCCATTTTTAACATTAATAACCAATCAGTTTTTTCTTTGACGTAAGTTCCATCAGTATGAAGATCCATATTAGTATATGCTTTTCTAAGATATGAGTCGCTATTGTCCTCATGTTTAACATGAAATCTCGCATAATATTTTCCAGCCATTGAATCAAAATTTGGATTACCTAGTAAGTGTGTTACAGCTGTTGATAGTTTAATAAGAAAATTGTTATCAATTTTTTTGGATTTATTTTTAGGTCCTATAACGAAACAACCTGTGTCTCTATCTCTTAATATAGAGTTTATAAATTTTCCCAGTTTTCCACCCGTTGAATCATCTAAAGATTTTGCAAGTGTAAATCTAGTAAAAGGTTTATATTCAAGAGCTGTAATATCAAATTTTTTAAAAGGAAATATTAGTTTATCTATAATTTCATCTTCAATTTTAATATTGATTATTCTTTTGGAATAATCACTGAATGAAATATCAAACCCTTGAATAGTATGTAAGCTATCCATTATAATTATTTGTTACAAACTCCAATTGAATTTGGTCCACATGTTTCACCATTAGTCCATGTTGCTCCAATTAAATTTGCTCCATCAAAATTAGCATTGGTCATATTTGATGAAGTAAAATTAGCTTCCATTAAATTTGCATTTTGAAAATTTGCTTCAATCAATGTTGAGCCCATAAAATCAACTCTTGTCATATTGGCTCCTGTAAAGTTAGCTTTTTCGAAATTTCCACCAACTAGAGTTGACTCATATAAGTTAGCTCTAACAAATGTTGACTCTGGAAAAGTTCCAAATGACAAGTTAGAAGTCATCATAATGCTTTTATCAAAATTTACTTGTATAAAACTTGCGAATGATAAGTTTGAGTTAGGCAAATAACTACCTTGCAAATCTTGTCCATCTGAAAATCTACAGTTAGTATAATCAACTCCATCAGTTAAAGGATCATCACACGCTGCTTGTGAAATACCTGGTATTAAAATTAAGAACAATAGTAAAATAATTTTTTTCATTTATATCGTATAGCTACTTAATAAAAACATAATGATAGCAGAGAATAAAGTTGGGTAAACTAAATTATTTCTAGTTAATTTAAAAATTATTATTGCTAAAAGTACAACAATAAATCTGGAAAAGTAATTACTGTCAGAAAGTGCACCAGCTGGAAATATTATCATTCTAGAAATTAAAGCCGCCAATGTCGAATAGGCTAAATAATTAAACCACCTATATATTTT
Source organism: uncultured Pelagibacteraceae bacterium (assembly GCA_902539195.1). Lineage (GTDB taxonomy): Bacteria > Pseudomonadota > Alphaproteobacteria > Pelagibacterales > Pelagibacteraceae > Pelagibacter. The sequence continues at coordinate 5,315 of CACBHZ010000016.1, forward strand.
AGTATTTTCATCTATTATTTCAGAAGTAAAAGCTCCTAAAAACCTTGAGATATAAGTTGCTAAGGATGTAATAACTATTATTAAAACAATATTAGCTGACATTTTTCTCCCCTATTACAAAAGCAACAGTTCCAGCTACAAATCCACCAATCAAAACACACCAATCAGGACTAATAAAATAAAATAAAGGTCCTAAGATAGCTCCTAAAATTATTGAAACATTTAATTGTATAGACTTCATCACTCCTATCATTGTGCAAGTAAAATAAATTGGATTAATTATAGCTAATCCAATCATCATTTCTCTATTTAAGAAATCAGCAGAGTAATAACCTAAGATAGTTGAAAAAATTGCTATCAACCAAGTTGCAGTTCCAATTCCTATCCAAAAATCGACTCTATATTTTTTTTCAATATCTTTATAATTATTTTTAAGAATTAACCACGAAGATACCGCAACAAAATGACAGGATAAATAATACTTCCATCTTGGTTGACTTTGGTGCTTTAACAATGGCATTAGAGATACAGTCATCGGATACAATCTTGCATTCACCAACCAAACTGCAAAAAATAAATTAAGTAACGAAACTCCAATCAAAATCGACTCTGCCATTACAAGTGAACCAGGTAATGCGTAAGTTAAAAAAGTTGAAAAAATACTTTCTTGAATTGTAAAACCTAAATTTTTTAATAAAGCACCTATTGCTAAAAAGCTTAAACCAAGAGCAATTGCAGGGCTATCGAATTCTTTTGCACAAAGAATTCCTTTAAAAAAATATTTTGAATTAATCATCCGCCTAGGAATAGACGTCCAACATCATCATTTTTAAGTAAATCATCTCCTCTTCCTGCTATTGCAGTTTGGCCAGATACCAATACATATCCAATATCAGAAAACTCTAAACCTTTTTTGGCATTTTGCTCAACTAGAATAATTGTTTTCTTTTCATTTTTTTGTAAGTCTCCTAAAATTTCAAATACCATATCAATATATCTTGGCTCCAATCCAATAGAAGGTTCATCAACTAAAAGAACTGAAGGCTTCATTACTAAAGCTCTAGATATTTCTAATAATCTTCTTTCACCACCTGATAAAACTTTTGCTGGTTGATTTCTTCTGTTCCTTAATCTTTCATATTTATCTAAAATCTTTTCTGCCTCTTGATATGATTCTTCCGTTTTATCTTTGATGAAACCACCCATTAATAAATTTTCTTCAACAGTCATATCTGGAAAAACTGAATTATCTTGCAGAATATAAGCTATACCAACTGACTTTAATTTTTCAGCTGGAGTTAAATTTGTTATTTCTTTTCCATCAATTTCAATTTTACCAGAAAAAATATTTGTAAATCCATATATAGAATGAAGTATTGTTGATTTACCTGCTCCATTAGGACCAATTAAACATAATGATTGTGCTTTACTTACAAATAAATCAAAATTATGTAAAATCTCCATTTTACCATATCCTGCGTTTAAATTTTTTATTGTTAAATGAATATCTTCTGAGGATAAGTTTTTTAAATCTTCTGCGCCAGGTGCTTTTCCTAAAACTTCATATTGATTAGACATTATTGAGCCCCCAAATACGCATCTACTACTCTTTTATCATTTTTAATTTCATCTGGAGTGCCATTTGCAAGCATTTTGCCATGAGCAAGGCAAAATATATCTTCAGCTAATTGCATTATTACTCTCATATTGTGTTCAATAACAAGCAATGTAATCCCAAAATCTTGATTAATTTTGATCAATCTATCAATAATTCCATTAATTAAAGTAGGATTTATTCCTGCTGTTGGCTCATCTAATAGCAACATTTCTGGTTCATTCATCAGTGCCATTGCAAGTTCTAATAACTTTTGTTGTCCAAAAGATAGGTCGCCTGCCCTGAGTTTTCTTTTTTGATACAATCCAACAAAATTAAGTAAGTTTTCTGCTTTTTCTGTGAGCTCTTTCGGAATTTTAGAGAAAATTTTAAACAAACTTTCATCACTACCTTTGTGACTAATAAGCATGTTATCTACACAATTTAATTTTCCATAAATTCTAGTTTGTTGAAATGTTCTTAATAATCCTAGTTTTGCAATTACTGGAACAGGTAATTCTGATACTTCTTTTCCATTAAACTTAATTGAACCATTGTCTATTGGATAAGTGCCAACAATTGAATTAAATAAAGTAGTTTTTCCTGATCCATTAGGTCCTATAAGTCCTACTATTTTTCCTTTTTCAACTGACATGGAAATATCAACATTAGCTTTAACACCACCAAATGATTTACTTACATTGTTGACTTCTAAAATACTCATTTTAATTCTACCTGTGCTTTTCGATCAGCTTCATCAACAACTTCACCAAATCTTTCTGGATATTTTTCTCTCAACCATCCCATTAATCCTTCAGGGAAATAAATTACTATCACTACGATTAAAACTCCTAAAGCAACATACTGCCAACCAAGAAAGAATGTCCAAAAACCCTCTTTAAAAAAGTGAAATAAAGTTGCACCAATAATTGGGCCCCATAAAGTTCCCTTACCTCCAAGGATTGCCATTAAAACCATAAAAACACCCATCTCTCTCCCATCGAAGGCAACATCTGTTGAGTCGATATAACCAACTAGACCTCCCATTATTCCTCCAGCAAGACCACAAAAGAAAGCTGAAATCATCCATCCAGTTATTTTGTATTTCATAGTCTCAATTCCCATTGCTTCAGCTTTGTCTTCATTATCTCTGATTGCATTCAGAATTAATCTAAACCTTGTTGTATAAATTGCTCTTACAGCAATGAAAGTTAGAACGAGTGCTCCAAAACTTAGAAAATAAAAAAATTCACCTCTTGCCTCAAGACCTCCTATATTTGGAAAAGGAGGAGTGGTAAAGCCCTGTCCAGCTCCAATAATCTCAATACCTCCAGAAATTTCTCCTGCTGCAACTCCTAAGCCCAAAGTACAGATGGCAAAGTAATGACCTCTTAGTCCTAAAATCGCATAACCAATTAATCCTGCAACTATTGTGGGGACTACCGCAGCAACTACAAGACCAACTGCCATGCCTTGGAAAAATTGTGAAGGTGTATGAACGAAAGTTTTTTCACCACCACTTTCGGTCCATTCTGCCAATGGAAAAAACATACCAACTTGAACAGATGCGCAAAGATACATTCCCAAACCATAAAAAAGAATATTTCCAAATGTATTGTAGCCCATTTCACCGCCTTGGATATTCCACGTAGTTGCTAGAACAATTAATACACATAGAATTGATAATTGAACTTTAAAAGCTGGAAAAATAAATGGTGCAACTAAACCAAATACCAGAATTCCTATGTACAAGATCCAACTATTTTTGTTCATATAAACTCTCTATTTTATCTCTAAAATCTTTATCAACTGTAAAATAATGTCCATTTTCCTCATGAAGACTAGATCCTGTTGAATGATATTGATCTAAATGTTTTTTAAATTTTTCTATATCCACTTCTATCAATTTGCCATTATCATCCTTAATTTTAGCTTTTTTCACTTTAAATACTCTCTCTTTCTTGAAAGTTTAAATCTTCTGTAAACTAAAATTAAAACTAATAATAAAAATACCGAACCAATTCTAAATTCTGTACCAAGAATGTAATCTGCAAATTCTTCAAATATTCCCAATCCCATGCCTGACATAGCTACTCCAGGTAAATTTCCTAATCCCGCAACAATTACAATCATAAATGATCTTATAGTGTAAGGTAATCCCATGTAAGGGTGGATCGTAAATGTTATTGAAATTAATGCTCCAGCTACACCGCACAGTGCTGCGTTTATTCCAAAAGTTGCTGCATAAACTTTTTCAGTATCAACACCTAAAATCTTTGCTGCTCTTGCATTTTGAGCTGTTGCTCTAATAGCACGACCTAATTTTGATCTTTTCATATAAACTACTAAACAAATTGCAAAGACAATGCTTATAAAAGCAGAAAATATTTTAGAGTTTGGTAAAACAACATTATTATCAAATAGCATTGTAGTACCGTAACCAGAATTAGCTAAAACAACGTCTGCTCCAAATGCGAAGTTCATTAATTGCATAAAAAGAATACTAATTCCAAATGTTGCTAATATTGAAATGAACAGATCTCTATCGACAACTTTATTTATAACTAATTTGTAAATTGCAATTCCAACAAAATACATGATTATAGGGGAAACAATTACTCCCCAGGCTGGATGAATGCCGTAGAGATACATAAAGTATGCAATGTATCCTCCTAAGATTACAAGGTCTCCTTGTGCAATGTTAATTATATTCATAACACCCCATTGCAGTGCCATTCCATAAGCGATTAATGCAAAAAGTATTCCAAGTAGAAGTCCATCAAGACATGCTTGAATGGTTATCATTGGATATTGGAAGACTAAAAAATCCATAATTTAATTTTGATTTCTATAAAAAAAAGCCCCCTATTTCTAGGGGGCTTAATTATTTTTTTTTATCTTTCAGACCACTTTGGTACTGGATGTATTAACTCAGCTGAAGCCCATTTTAATGGAGCAACAACTTTATTTTCACACTTACCAGCATCATCACACATTACTTGGAAAAGTACCATTGGTTTGTCAACATTTTGACCACCAGGTGCAAATTTAATATTTCCATAGAATGTTTGCATGTTAGTTGCAGCAAGAGCATCTCTTACTTTTTTCTGATCAAAAGAATTTGCTCTTTCAAAAGCATCTTTAAATACTAACAATGCAGCTGAAGACTCAGCAGATTGATATGGTGGATCATAGCCAAATTCTTTTTCAAAATCTGCAGCATATGTCATACCATCTTTAAAGAAATCATCTTTGTAAGTTAATGTTTTATGCCATTGTGAAGCGCATAATGCATATTGTGAGTTTTTACCATGTTGCTTTGATAATTTTGCAGCATCACAGTGTGTCATTGCCAACATTGGAACATCAACTTTCATTTCTGAAATTTGTCTTATAGCTGTTAAAGCTCCTTTTGTATGACCTGAAACAACCAATACATCTGGCTTCATTTGTTTTACCTTAACTAAAGTAGCAGCCATATCATTAAGCTCTTTTGGAAGTTTATCATCGATTATAATTTCAGATCCAGTTTCTTTAGCAGCATCTAAAATACCTAATCTTACGTCTTGCGAGAATGCATCTTGCTCAAATGCTTGTGCTATTCTTACACCTTTACCACCATTTAACTCAACAGCTGTTCTTATTGCTACATCAAGATATAAGTTTGCTGGTGCTAATACCGCAAATAAATATTTGTAACCTTTTGTAAACAAAGATCTAGAAGCTCCGTTAGCCTCAACCATTGGTACACCATATTTTTCTGTAACTGGTGCAATCGCTTTTGTCAAACCTGAACTGTATGGTCCAAGCATGAACTCTACTTTATCTTGTGAGATTAATCTTTCTGCAAGCTGAGCTGCTCTTTTAGGGTTTGACTCATCATCATAATAAATAATGTCAAACTTATAAGTTTTTCCCCCAACTTTTACTCCACCCATACTGTTAATTCTGTCAACAGCCATGTTGTAGCCGTTTTGAGTATGAACACCATTAGATGAATACTTACCAGTTAAAGAGATTGCAGCACCTAAAATAATCTTATCTCCAACAACTTTTGCAAAAGATACAACAGAAGTTGAAAATAATAATGCTATTGCAGAAACAAATGTAATTAAAATGTTTTTTATTTTCATTTATTCCTCTTTGATTAATTAATTAATAAAATTTAATTAATAACAAAATTTATTTAATTGCAAGTGGGAGTAGTAGCGCAATATAGCTTAGTATTGTTGAGTAAACGCAATAATTATAGCAATCAAAATAATCACACAAGCAGAAATTGAATTTATAATTTTAGGATTGGCTTTAATCCAAACTATTAATTTGTTTGCTAAAACTGCATAACCAAGCAAAGATAGAAAATCTAATACAACATAAGTTGTAATTAAAATAATAAATTGAACAATATAATTAGAATTAAAATCAATAAATTGTGGAAATATAAATGGAAAGAACATCCATGCTTTAGGACTTGTCCCTGCTACTAAAAATCCATCTTTGTAAAACGAAAAAAAACTTTTATCGGAAATATCTTTTGTATTTATATCTTTAGGTCTCGATTTATAAATATCATAAGCGAGATATGTTAAATAAGCGATACCTAGCCATTTTAAAGTATTTAATATTGTCGGATTGTCCGACAAAAAAGATCCGATAACAAAAATTACTAAAGTTGCCTGAATAATGTTTGCAGTTACATCTCCTAATGCAGTCCAAACACATTTTTGAACACCGTAGTTCATAGAGTAAGAAATAATAACAATTCTAGGTGTACCAGGGGTTATGAACATAAAAATAATGATTTGTAAAAAAAGAATAAAATTTAAGGGAAGCATTTTAAGGATAGTCCTAAAAAACCGGGAGCTAAAGATGGCTAGATAGGACTATCTAAAAATGATATTATCATAGCCTTCAATATTTGCATTAAAATAATTTTAGTAATTTGTTGAATTTTGATGAAAAAAAGTCACAGACCTACAACCAGAGTAAAGAATCCAGAGCCTCCTTTGGAGAGTCCAGATTGGGTTATATGGGCAGCTTGGGCTGATAGAATTACATTTGAGGAAATTGAAAAAAAAACTGGAAAGACTGAAGCTGAAGTTATCAAAATTATGAGAAGATCTTTAAAACCCTCTTCTTTCAGACTTTGGAGAAAAAGAGCGAGCTCGCAAAGTATAAAACATAGAAAAAAATTTGAATACTCAAGAAAACTTATTAAATCAAAAATCAATAAAAACGATTACTTGCTCTAGTAATTTTTTAAACTTTGTCTATATATAAATAAATGAAAAATATTACTGTTTATTCTGGGCCTATGTGTAATTTTTGTGACGCAGCAAAAAGATTATTATCTAGAAATAATTTAGAATTTAAGGAAATCGATGTTTCGACAGGTCCTGGAATAAGAGATGAAATGATAAAAAAAGCAAATGGTAAAAGAACAATCCCTCAAATCTTTTTTAATGAGGAACATATTGGCGGTTATCAAGAACTTAGAGCTTTAGAAGTATCAGGAAATCTTCTTTCTTCTTTAAAATAATTAAAAAAAATTAGTTATTCAATTGTTGCAGTAAAAACTGGTTCCTCAGCCCAAATATTACATACTGTTCCAGTTACATCACTTGCGGATAGTGCTTCGGCAGTTCCAAATTTCATAGTTACTTTTGGTGGTTTTGTAGTAACTGTATATGGTTTTGTGAGTTTATAAATTAAAACGTGCTCAGTATCATCTGAGTCTAAATCTGATTTCATTGCTGCACAATATGTACAACTACTTCCTGAAGTTGTAGTTCCAGTTGAAGAACAATCGGTTGCTGCACAAGTTGTTACATTATTTGTACCATGATTCATTAAATAAACTCTTGTCTCAGCGGATGCTGAACCTGTTCCTTCATCAACAGCTCTTTTATGTGTATATTTATCTGTAGCTTCATCAGTTGCATATTGCGCATCTGCATTTGCAACTGTTCTGCAAACATCTCCGTCATCAGTCTTTAACATTTCACCTGCAGTATCAGATGTTTTGATTGTAAATTTTCTATCTATTGTGACTTGCATATGAGTGTATGTTTCTCCTAATGGAAGTAATGCAGGATTTCCATATGAACCAGCAACTGCACCGGCATTTACGGAAGCAACGTCAACTTCTTTATCACCAGTTCCAATAATAACTTTTCCTAAACAAGTGGTACCTGAACCTTTTCCAGTACATAATGCAGCTTTTTTCATTGTAACTTTATATACTGCAGCTTTTCCTACTGCTGCATAAACACTTGTTGTTACAGAAAAAAATAGTATTACTGAAAGTATAAATTTTAAAATTCTCATACTAGTCCCCTCTCACTATAGAAGCAGAACCGTTAAACTCTACCATTATTTTATTATTTCTTTGAACTTTAGTTAACATCTGATCAGACATATCAGTTTGAGATCTCCACATTTCACTACTTATACCATCCGCTAATGATGCTGAATTTCTCGGAGGGTGTACGAACATTAATTTAACATAGTATTCATCCTCAAGACCTGCCTTATCTTTGTCATCATAGGCAATTTCAAAATTTACACTAGGAGATAAAGATAATTCTGAACCATAAACTAAACCTTCTACATCATTTCGAGATTCTCCGTCCCATGAATAGGAATTAACAAACACATCAGCCCAATGTAAATATGGAATTTGAGAAGCTAATCTCATATCATAGCCATCTAAAACTTTTTCATCTGACGCATCGTTCATTCCAAAATAATTGTTAAATGCAAAATCTAAAACTGCTCCTCTTACTTCTAAACCAATACTAGTTCTTAAATTTCCTTCATCATCATAATCAAGAAAAGCATTAACGCCAGTCATAGAGGATTTGTCATCGCTTAAAAATCTTTTTCCCAAACCGATATTTGCAACAATTCTATCAGAAGAGTCTTTTTCAGTATTAAAAAGTGAAAGTTGTGTAAAAGTATTTTCATTAGTATCAGATGATAATTCTCTTACCATCAAGATGCTAAAATCTGGAGAATAATTTTCTCTTAAATCTATACTTACTTCTGTATCCCCATCTCCTGGTATTAAATTAGATATATATTCTGATATTACATCTGCGCTTGATGCTGATGCTAAAAAAAATAAAGAAAATACAACAGATAAAATTTTTTTCATAAATTTAATTTAAAATTTTGTTCACTATAATGATAAAAAACTTTAAATGAAGAAAAAAAATTATCGAATTAAGTAATTATTTTGCTTTAAATATTAAACAAATACCATTATTACAATATCTTTTACCTGTAGGTTGTGGGCCATCATCAAAAATATGACCATGATGTCCACCACATTTCTTACAATGATACTCTGTTCTAGCATAACCGATGTGATGATCAGTTTTAGTTTCAAAAACATCTGGAAGAGATTTATAGAAAGATGGCCAGCCTGATCCACTTTCATATTTTGTTGACGATTTAAATAGTTCAGCATCACAATTGGCACAATGATATGAGCCTTCTCTTTTTTCATTGTTCAATTCACTTGTTCCTGGAGGTTCGGTTGCTTCATTGAAGAAAATATTCTCTTGTTCTGGAGTTAAATTTGAATTTTTTTTCATTATAAAAATTTAGCACAAGTTTTATGCAAACTTGAATGTAATTCTACTAATTTATTAAAATCTTTATTATATCCGCCACCTAAAACACCGCAGATAGGGATTTTATTAGAAAAAAAGTTTTCTATTACTAATTCATCTCTTTTTAATATTCCTTCATCAGAAATTTTTAGTTTTCCTAATCTATCGTTATAATGGATATCTACACCCGCAATATAAAAAACAAAATCAAAATCATCTTGGTTTAGATATTTTAAATTTGATTTTAGAATTTCTAAATAATCTTTATCCTCTAAATTTTCCTTAAGCTCAATGTCTAAATCACTAATAGATTTTTTAGCAGGGTAATTTATTTTAGAATGCATGCTAAATGTAAATACTTGATTATCTTGACTAAAAATTTCTGAGTTACCATTTCCTTGATGAACATCTAAATCCACAATTAATATTCTATTTGCAAGTCCTCTTGTAGTTAAATATTTAGCAGCAACTGCAACATCATTAAAAACACAATATCCTGCACCTTCGTTGTGAGTTGCGTGATGACTGCCTCCTGCGGTATTACAAGCTAAACCATAATTTAATGCTAACTTTGTAGCAAGTACGGTCCCTCCTGTTGCAATAAATGATCTTCTGACAACACTATCAACTAGAGGAAAACCAATTTTTCTTATTTCATTTTTATCTAAAGTCTTATTTTTTATTTTGTAAATGTACTCCTCTGAATGAGCTTGTTTGAGTGTATCAATAGAGCAAGGTAATGGTTTATAAAATTTATCTACAACTTTTTGATTTAATAGATATTTGGCCAGCTCTCCAAATTTTTTTATAGGGAATTTATTATCATCATTTAGTTTCGCCTCATAATCTTGATGATTAACAATAGGTAACTCCATTTAGTTTGAGTTCTATAAATCCCAAGGATTTATTTTGTTATTATTAAGATTATATTTTTTTATTGCTTTCTCTACTTTGTCTAAAGAAATTTTACCATCTTCATATAATGTGTACAAAGAACTAATAACAATATGCTTACTATCTACTTCAAAAAAATCTCTAAGATTTTTTCTTGTGTCACTTCTTCCAAATCCATCTGTTCCTAGAGCTAAAAATTTATTATCAGTATAACTTGAAATTAATTGCGAATAAGCTCTCACGTAATCAGAAGTCGCAACAATAGGATCGTTATTTGATATTAGTTGTTGAAGATAATTTTGTTTTTTATTTGAAGGTGAATGTGTGTTTTGTCTTTGTATTGACTTAGCATCTTTTTCCAATTCTGAATAGCTAGTTATGCTATATAATCTTGATCCAATACCATAATCTTCTTTAAGTATATTTGCAGCTTCAATACACTCTCTAAATATTGGTCCAGATCCTAATAAATTAATATTTAATTCTTTATTTGATAGATCTTTAAATAAATAACCACCTTTAATTATTCCCTCTTTATTTGATAAATCAATTTTTGGATGAGTATATTTTTCATTATTAACAGTAACATAATAAAATTCATCCTTACATGCAGTCATCATTCTTCTCATTCCTTCATCAAAAATTACTGCTAGCTCATTTGCAAAACATGGATCGTAGGATTTTAAATTTGGAAAGGTTGAAGCGATTATCTGACTTTGTCCGTCTTGATGTTGCAAGCCCTCTCCTGCTAAAGTTGTTCGTCCAGCAGTTGCACCAATTAAAAAACCTCTTGGCATTTGATCGGCTGCAGCCCATATCAAATCTCCAATCCTTTGAAAACCAAACATTGAATAAAATATATAAAAAGGCATCATTGGAAAATTATGATTACTGTAGGATGTAGCTGCGGCAAGCCAAGATGATATTGCTCCTGCTTCATTTATACCTTCCTCTAAAAGTTGCCCAGATTTAGACTCTTGATATTTCAATATTGAAGTAGCATCCTCAGGTTCATATAATTGACCATCAGGAGAATATATTCCAATTTGTGAAAATAAATTTGCCATACCAAATGTTCTAGCTTCATCGGCAACAATAGGTACAACTCTTTTTCCAAATTCTTTATCTCTCATTATATTTCCTAATGATCTTACAAGACCTGTTGTTGTTGAATATTCTCTATCACTTTCCTCAAATAAAAAATTTGAGTGTTTTTCAATTTTTGGCGTAATTAACTCAACTTTTTTAAAACTTCTTTTTGGAAGCGGCCCTCCTAGTAATTCTCTTCTCTTTTTAAGATATTTTATCTCCTCTGAATCTTCTTCTGGCTTATAAAACTCGAGTTTCTCCAATTTATTATCTGGGATATCTAATTGAAAACGATCTCTGAATTCTTTTAGTGCCTCTAGGTTTAGCTCCTTTTGCTGATGGTTAGTCATTTTTGACTCACCTGCTTTACCCATTCCATAACCTTTTTTAGTTTTTGCTAAAATAACTGTTGGCTTGCCCTTGGTTTTAACAGCTGAATTAAAAGCTGCATATAGTTTTTTAAAATCATGGCCTCCTCTCTTAAGCTTGTCAATTTCATCTTTGCTTAGTGAAGAAACCAATTTTAAAACTTCTGGGTCCTCTGCAAAAAAGTTTTTAAGGTTATACTCTCCGTCTCTTGCACCTAATGTTTGATATTTTCCATCTACAGTTTTAGCAAAACGCTTTAACAACAAATGATCTTTATCTTGTTGAAAAATTTTATCCCATTCAGATCCCCATAGAACTTTAATTACATTCCATCCATTAGCTTTAAAGATTGTCTCCAATTCTTGAATTATTTGTCCATTACCTCTTACAGGTCCATCTAATCTTTGAAGATTACAATTTATAATAAAAGTTAAATTATCTAATTTTTCTCTTGAAGCGATAGATAATCCTGCCAAACTTTCAGGTTCATCCATTTCACCATCTCCAAACAAACCCCAAACTCTTTTATTAGTTTTTAATAAGTTTCTATTTTCTAGATATTTCATGAAACGAGCTTGATAAATAGCATTAACCAATCCAATTCCCATTGATGCTGTGGTGAAAGTCCAATAGTCTTTCATTAAATAAGGATGACAATATGAGGATAAACCTTGTTCATTTAATTCTTGTCTATAGTTTTCTAGATGATTTTTGCTTAGCCTTCCTTCAAGAAAAGATCTAGCGTAAATTCCAGTAGTACATTGAGATTGATAAAAAATTAAATCTGCTTCTTCTCCACCTTTAAAGAAATGATTAAATCCAGTTTCAAAAACTTCAGCAAATGAGGCATAGCTTGCAATGTGTCCTCCAAGACCTCCATAATTTTTATTTGCCTTCATAACCATTGTTAATGCATTCCATCTTAAAATAGCTGTTATTTTTTCTTCAATTGCTAAGTCACCTGGATAGATTCCCTGATCATATTGAGATATGGTATTTCTATATGGAGAATATGGAACAGGAGAGTATAATACTCTTAAATCTTTTGCGCGTTGTTCAAGTTTTTCTAAAATTATTTTAGCACCATCTCTACCATGATTTTCTACAACTGCGTCTAAAGAATCTAACCAATCATTTAATTCTTGATTATCTAATTTTTGATTTTGATTAGCTTTAAGTTCTTTGCTCATCACTAATAGTATACACAAAAATAAAAAATTTTATCTGGTAAAATTGTCTAAGATTTCTATTATTCTATAACTCTTTGAGGTTTGCCTGATGCAAAACTATCAAGATTTTCAATCATTTGATTATAGAAAGTTGCATAATTTTCAGCAGTTACGTAACCGATATGAGGAAGCAAAAGAGCGTTTTGTACGAATCTAAGCTTATGACTTTCGGGTAATGGTTCTTTTTCATAAACATCTATACCCGCGCCTGCAATAATATTCGTTGATAATGCGATAATTAAATCATCTTCATTAACTATTTCACCTCTTGAAGTGTTTATTAAATAGGAGGTTTTTTTCATCTTCTCAAATTCTTTAATAGTAATACAGTTTTTATATCTTTCTCCACCCTGAACATGAATTGATAGAAAGTCTGAATTTTGAATTAAGTCATCCTTGCTACATGGCAAAACATCAAGCTCTTTGCATTTATCTAAGTTTAAATTTTCACTCCAAGCCATAATTTGCATACCAAAAGCTTTACCAATTTTAGCAACTTGCGAGCCTACCCTTCCTAAGCCAAGTAAACCTAATATCTTACCTTTAAGCTCAACTCCAATGGTTGATTGCCAATATCCTTGGTACATATTATCTATTTCTGTTTTAAAATTTCTAGCAAGTCCTAAAATTAATGCCCAAGTTAACTCTGGTGTTGGATTGCTATTGATTTCAGTACCAGTTACCACAACCTTATTTTTTTTAGTAGTTTCTAAATCTATTGATTTATTTCTCATACCACTAGTAACAATTAATTTTAATTTTTTTAAACTCTCTATAAGTTTTTTTGTTATTTTTGTTCTTTCTCTCATTATAAAAAGAACTTCAAATTCTTTTAATTTTTCGATTGTTTCATCTTCATTATCAAATGGCTCATTAAATACTTGAAATTCATATTTTGATGATAATTTTTTAAGATCAATAAAATCTTTTGCAATATTTTGATAATCGTCGAGTATAGCTACTTTAAGCATTTTTTTTGTTTGAAAGTAATATCCCTGAAATAATAAATATTCCACCGATATAATGATAAAAAAGTAATACTTCATCAAAAATTATCATTGCAAGAATTGCTGCAAGAATTGGCATTAAATGCAAATAAATTCCTGCTCTATTAGCACCTATTAAAGCAACACCCTTAATCCAGAAAAAGAATGAAATGATGCCTGGCAACAAAACAACATAAGATAAAACAAGAATGAAATTTGTATTAAGTATAATTCGATTGCCAATGTAAATATAATCTATTGCATACATTGGTATAAGAAATATTACACCAAGACCAATAACAACTTGAAGTAAAGTTATAGGTGATAATCCATAATTTTTTTTCTTTAAAAGAGCTGAATATAGTGACCATGATATCATTGC
>CACBHZ010000017.1 GCA_902539195.1 uncultured Pelagibacteraceae bacterium
ATCCTTTTCTAGGAGCAATTAGATCAGCTGCTCAAATGGTTTCTTATGAAGTTTCCATAGGTGTAATAATTATAAATGTATTACTTTGTGTAGGTTCATTAAATCTAAGTGACATCGTTTTAGCTCAAAAAGATTTATGGTTTGTAATACCTCTATTCCCAATGTTTATAATATTTTTTATTTCAGCCTTAGCAGAAACTAACAGACCACCTTTTGATTTGCCCGAAGCTGAAGCAGAGTTAGTTGCAGGATACCAGACAGAATACTCTGGCATGATGTACGCAATGTTTTGGTTGGGGGAGTATGCTAACATTTTACTTATGTGTGCAATGGGATCCATTTTATTTCTTGGTGGCTGGTTATCTCCCATAGATATATTTCCATTTAACGTTATTCCAGATCCAATATGGCTAATCTTAAAAAATACTCTTTTTATTTATTTTATTTGCTTTGATAAAAGCAATAGTACCTAGATACAGGTATGATCAATTAATGAAACTTGGATGGAAAATTTTTCTACCATTTTCATTGATTTATGTAGTATTAACTGCAAGTTTTTTAATGTATTTTGATTTATTACCGAGTAATTAGAATGAGCTTAATAAGATTTTTCAAAACAATTTTTATGATTGATTTTTTAACAGGATTAATCATGGCAATAAAAGAGATATTTAAACCAAAAAAAACAATTAATTATCCATTTGAAAAAGGTTCAATTAGTCCTAGAGCAAGAGGAGAACATGCGCTAAGAAGATATCCAAATGGTGAGGAGAGATGTATTGCTTGTAAACTATGCGAAGCTGTTTGTCCTGCTCAAGCTATAACAATAGAGTCTAGCGAGAGAGAAGATGGAAGTAGAAAAACTACTCGTTATGATATTGATATGTTAAAATGTATTTATTGTGGTTTGTGCGAACAATCTTGTCCAGTTGATGCGATTGTGCAAGGTCCAAATTTTGAATTTGCTACAGAAACAAGAGAAGAACTTTACTATAACAAAGAAAAGTTGTTAGAGAATGGAGATAGATGGGAGAATATTTTAGCAGCAAATATTAATGCTGATAGCTCCCACAGATAATCAATGATTGCTCACGCAATAGTCTTTTATATATTTTCACTGATTGCAATTGTCTCTGCAATTATGGTAACTGTTTCGAAAAACACAGTTAATTCAGTTTTTTTTTTAATATTGGACTTTATTAGTATTTCTTGCCTATTCATAATGATTGGTGCGGAATTTTTAGGAATGATAATGCTTATTGTGTATGTTGGAGCAGTGGCAGTATTATTTTTATTTGTTGTTATGATGTTAAATGTGGCTCAACAAAAAAATGAATGGTTTAATTCTAGTGGAAGAAGTTCGCATATACCAGTTGGTCTATTAGTAAGTATAATTATATTTTTTGAATTAATAATTGTTATAGGTGGATGGAAATATAAACCAGATTTGTTAGATTCAATTGCAATAGAAATAAATACTGACTTAACAAATACTCAATCTTTAGGAAGCGTTATATATACTGATTATATCCATTTGTTTCAATTATCTGGAATGGTTTTATTGGTAGCTATGATTGGAGCAATTGTATTGACCTTCAGACAAAGATCTGGAGTAAAAAGACAAAGTTATTTCAAACAAATATCTAGGGATAGAAAAGATGGTATTGAATTAGTTGATGTTGAAAATAATAAGGGAGTTAAAATAGATGTTTAGTATTGGTCTTGGACATTATTTAACTCTTGCTGCTATCATATTCACAATTGGTATTGTAGGTATTTTTCTAAATAGAAAAAATATTATCGTTATATTGATGAGTATTGAATTAATACTTTTAGCTGTAAATATTAATTTAGTATCTTTTTCTATTTTTATTAACGATTTGAGTGGCCAGGTTTTCACATTATTCATATTAACGGTGGCTGCAGCTGAGGCCGCAATAGGACTTGCAATTATTGTAGTTTATTACAGAAACTCTGGAACAATAAGAGTTGAAGAAATCGATAAATTGAAAGGGTAAATGGAATACTTAATATTATTTTTACCTCTAATTGGTTCAATCATATCGGGTTTCTTTGGTAAAACTATTGGTGATAGATTATCGCAATTAATCACGTGTATTTTGGTTTCTATTTCTGCATTATTATCTTTGTTCATATTTTTTAAAGTTGTTTCATCAGGATATGAGCATAATGCAATTATCGCAACTTGGATAAATTCAGGATCTTTAAATGTAAATTGGTCAATTAAAGTTGATGCTCTTTCTGCAGTAATGTTAGTTGTAGTTACTCTAGTTTCATCTTTAGTTCATATCTATTCTGTTGGTTACATGTCTCATGACCCACATAAACCAAGATTTATGTCCTATCTATCATTATTTACATTCGCTATGTTAACCTTAGTAACATCAGATAATTTTTTGCAATTATTTTTCGGATGGGAAGGAGTTGGTCTTTGCTCGTACTTTTTAATTGGTTTTTGGTATAAAAAAGAAACTGCTAATGCTGCTGCTATTAAGGCTTTTATAGTAAATAGAGTCGGGGACTTTGGTTTTGCATTAGGTATTTTTTTAATATTTTATATTTTTGGCACAGTAAATTACGACGAAGTTTTTCTTAAAATACCTGAAATTATAGATCAAAAAATAAATTTTCTATCTTTTGAATTTAATACAATAGATTTAATTTGTTTACTGCTTTTTATTGGAGCAATGGGAAAGTCAGCTCAATTTTTACTTCATACATGGTTACCAGATGCTATGGAAGGTCCAACACCAGTATCCGCATTAATTCATGCAGCCACAATGGTAACAGCAGGAGTTTTTTTAGTAGTTAGATGTTCTCCAATTTATGAGTACTCAGAATTAGCTTTGTCTGTAATTACATTAGTTGGAATGACCACAGCTTTTTTCGCAGCTACAGTTGCATTAGTGCAAACAGATATAAAAAAAATTATCGCTTATTCAACATGTAGTCAATTGGGATACATGTTTTTTGCTGCAGGTGTAGGTGCATATAATGTTGCAATGTTTCATTTATTTACACATGCTTTTTTTAAAGCTCTACTTTTCTTAGGCTCTGGATCAGTAATTCATTCATTTAAAGATGAACAAGATGTTACTAAGATGGGGGGGGGGTGTTTAGAAAATTACCTTACACTTATGCACTAATGGTTATAGGTACTTTAGCTTTAACAGGTTTTCCTTTCTTATCAGGTTTTTATTCTAAAGATGCAATAATTGAATTTGCTTATATAAGTGACACAAAATTTGGAATTTATGCTGCCGGAATAGGTGTATTAACTGCTGTAATGACTTCTATATACTCATGGAGATTAATATTTAAAACTTTCCATGGAGAATATAAAAATAAAGATCTTAGTATTGATACAATGCACGAATCTCCATTAAGCATGATGTTACCTTTAGTATTATTATCTGTTGGTGCAATTTTTTCAGGCTTTTTATTTAAAGAATTATTTATTGGCCATGAAACAATGTATAATTTTTGGGGAGAGTCTATAAAATTTCTAGAACCTTTAGGAAAAGAACATCCTCCAACTTGGTTTTTGTTTTTAACTCCTACATTGGTAGTTCTAACAATTCCATTGTCATATTATCTATTTGTTAAAAATACTAAAATCGTAGATGAAATAGTTTCCATAAACATGCCAGTTTACATT
Organism: uncultured Pelagibacteraceae bacterium; assembly: GCA_902539195.1. GTDB lineage: Bacteria > Pseudomonadota > Alphaproteobacteria > Pelagibacterales > Pelagibacteraceae > Pelagibacter. Next base: position 3,680 of record CACBHZ010000017.1, read on the forward strand.
TTTCTCCAAAAAAAATGGTATTTTGATGAATTATATGATCAAATTTTTATCAAACCCTCAAAAAACCTTGGAATATTTCTTTGGAAAAAAATTGATGGATTAATAATCGATAAATTTGGACCAGATGGAATTTCAAATTTGGTAAAACTTTTTTCGTTTAAAGCTGTAAAGTTTCAATCAGGTTATATTTATCAGTATGCCTTTATAATGCTTTTAGGTTTTTCAATTCTTTTAACTTTATTAATAGTAAAATAATATGAATTTTCCAATTTTATCATCATTAATCTTACTTCCAACAATAGGAGCTTTATTTATTTTTTTTGTTAGATCGTCTAATTCTCAATATCAAAGTAGCAAATATGTTGCCCTTTTTATAACTTTAGCAAATTTTATCTTGTCTTTATATCTATGGATTGTTTTTGATAAATCTATAGTAGACTTTCAGTTTGTTGAGGAAAGAGAATGGATTTCAGGATTTGTTAATTATAAAGTAGGAGTAGACGGGATATCAATTTTATTTATTTTACTCACCACATTTATTACTCCAATCTGTGTAATAACTGTAAATGCAACTATTAAAAATAGATTAAAAGATTTTTTAATAGCAATCTTGATACTTGAAACATTTATGATCGGTGTCTTTTGCTCGTTAGACTTAGTTGTATTTTATTTATTTTTTGAAGCTGGTCTTATACCAATGTTTTTAATTATTGGTATATGGGGTGGAGAAAGAAGAGTTTATTCAGCATTTAAATTCTTTTTATATACTTTGCTAGGTTCAGTTTTAATGCTGGTTGCTATTATATCAATATATTGGATAACTGGTACAACTGATGTCATTAAGTTATATGAATTGGGTATCGACGCTAAGTACCAAAATTTATTATGGCTAGCATTTTTTAGTTCCTTTGCTGTTAAAACACCAATGTGGCCAGTGCATACATGGTTGCCAGATGCTCATGTAGAGGCACCAACTGCAGGTTCAGTTTTACTAGCTGCAATACTTTTAAAAATGGCTGGATATGGATTTATAAGGTTTTCTCTAGGTTTGTTTCCAGATGCTTCATTATATTTTGTTCCTTTAGTTTACACACTTAGTTTGATAGCGATTATTTATACATCACTTGTAGCCTTAATGCAGGAAGATATGAAAAAACTAATAGCTTATTCGTCTGTAGCTCATATGGGATTTGTAACACTAGGTATTTTCACAATGACACAGCAAGGAATAGAAGGAAGCATCTTCCAAATGATAAGTCATGGTTTGGTATCTGCAGCACTATTTTTATGTGTTGGAGTTGTTTACGATAGACTTCATACAAGACTTATAAATAGATATGGAGGCTTAGTTTCTATAATGCCAAAGTACGCAATAGTTTTTATGGTTTTTACTTTAGGAGCTCTTGGATTGCCTGGAACAAGTGGTTTTATTGGTGAATTTTTAGTTTTAATGGGTGCATTTAAAAAGAGTATAATAGTTGCAACGATTGCAAGTCTAGGAGTGATCTTGGGGGCGGCATATATGCTCTGGTTATATAAGAGAATTATCTTTGGAAAATTAATTAATGAAGATGTAAAAAAAATGGCTGATTTAAAAAGATTCGAAATTCTTACATTATGGCTTTTAGTATTACCGATTATATTTTTTGGTTTTTATCCGGAACCTTTGATTAACTCTATAGAAGTATCAGTTGCAAATTTGATAGATATAAATGATCTAGACAAGATTAATAAATTAGCGTTAGGCGAATAATGGAAAATCTACAACTTATAATTCCAGAGTTATTTATATCTATAATGATTATGTTTTTATTAATATTTGGGGTATTTAAGAAAAATAGTTCTCAACTAGTTTATAATTTAACAACAGTAAGTTTAGTTGCTGCTTTAGCATTAATAATTAACTTAGACACGCAAATTCAATCATCATTATTCAATAATAGTTACAATATAGATAGTTTAGCTAGATTTATGAAAATTCTTTTAATTTTATCTGGAATTTTTGTAATGCTGTCATCATCAAAATACATTCAGATTAGTAATATTAGCAAAATTGAATATCCAATTCTTATTTTATGCTCGATCTTAGGTATGATGGTGATGATTAGTTCAAACGATCTTATTGTTTTTTACATGGGATTAGAATTACAATCATTAGCATTATATGTGTTAGCATCATTTAATAGAGATAATTTACTATCAACAGAGTCTGGATTAAAATATTTTGTTTTAAGTGCTCTTTCATCTGGACTGTTATTATATGGGTGTTCACTCATTTACGGTTTTTCAGAAACGACTAATTTTAATCAAATTATGGTTAATACAAAAGAAATAGAATATGGATTAACTTTTGGAATAGTATTTATTTTAGTCGGATTAGCTTTTAAAATTTCCGCTGTTCCTTTCCATATGTGGGCACCTGATGTTTATCAAGGCTCACCAACGTCTGTAACAGTCTTTTTCGCATTACTTCCAAAAATTGCTGCTTTAACCGTATTTATTAGATTTTTATACATTCCTTTTTATGAATTAGGTGATCAGTGGCAAATGATAATTATATTTTTATCTATTGCATCAATGGTATTCGGAGCAGTAGCAGCAATTGGTCAAAAAAATTTAAAAAGACTAATAGCCTACAGCTCAATTAGTCATATGGGATACGCTCTTGCAGGTTTATCTACAGGTACAACGCAAGGTGTGCAGAGCTCAATTACATATATAACAATTTATCTTGTGATGAATTTAGCATTTTTTAGTTGTTTGTTTATGCTTAAGCGAAACGATGAATATTATGAGAACATAGAAGATTTATCCGGTCTTTCAAAAAATCATCCGTTACTATCATTATCATTGCTTGTTGTGCTATTTTCTTTAGCAGGAATACCACCACTAGCTGGTTTTTTCGCAAAATTTTATATTTTTGTGGCTGTAATAAATGAAAAAATGTATTTTTTAGCAATAGTTGGACTGCTAGCAACAGTAATCGCTGCTTTTTATTATCTAAGAATAATCAAAATTATATATTTCGATCCAGAAAGAGAAAAATTTGAGTCGAAACATAATTTAGGTTTAAAATTTACACTATTAGCATCAACTTTTTTCATTCTTGCTTACTTTATATATCCAAGTGGAATAGTAGATATAATTTCACAAATAAACATTAATTAATGAAACTCAAAATATATTCTTATAAGGGTGTCAAAAGCACTAATGATACAGCAATAAGATTAATCAAACAAAACATAAAACAAGGTATAGTTACTAGCGATCTCCAGACTAATGGAAAAGGACAAAGGGGAAAAAAATGGGTTTCTAGAAGAGGAAATCTTTTTATTTCAATTTTTTTTCCTATTAGCGAAAGTTTAAATTTAAAAAAAATTACATTTTCAAATCTTAAAATAATAAAAAATATTTTAAAAAAAATTGTTCCATATAAAATCAATATTAAACTACCAAATGATTTAGTAATAATGAATAAAAAGGTATGCGGAATTCTCCAAGAAATAATTTATTATAATGAAATTAAATTTCTAATTATTGGAGTAGGTATTAATATAAAAAGTAGTCCAACAATAAAAGAATATGAAACTACTTATATAAATAAATATAATAATAAAATTGATAAATCTAAAATTATAAATTTTATAAAAAATAACTTCGAAAAAAAATATTCTTATTATGCCTAATTTTTACATTATTGGAGATATTGGAAATACAGATATAAAAATCTGTGTTTACAAAAATAAAAACATAGTCAAAAAAATTAGACTATCTACAAATAAAGTCAATTTAAAATATTTAAAAAAAAATTTAAATATTTTGAGAAAATATGATAAGAAATTAAAACAAATTTTATTCTGCTCCGTTGTTCCTAATTGTTACAAGAAAATTAAAAATTATTTTAAATTATATTTTAATACAAATTGTAATGAGTTAAAAAATCTTAATTTAAGTAAATTATTAAGTATAAAAGTTAATAGGAAACAAATTGGCTCTGATAGGCTAGCTAATGCAATATCAGTAATTGACAATAAAAATAATTATATTGTAGTAGATTTTGGAACAGCAACTAATTTTGATGTAATTTCAGCAAATAGTTATAACGGAGGGGTAATTGCTCCTGGAATAAATCTATCATTAGAAAATTTATCAAAAAAAGCATTTTTAATACCTAATGTAAAATTTAAAAAATCAAATAATGTTGTAGGTAAAAATACTATAAGTGCAATTAATTCAGGATTTTTCTTCGGTTATTCTGGTCTGATTGACAATATAATTCATTCCATTATTAAACAAACCAAAAAAAAATATAAAATAATATTTACTGGTGGACTAGCAAAAATGTTTAAAAATTCTTTAAAACTAAGAGTAAAAATAAAGTCTAATTTAACCACTGATGGAGTTTTAAAGGCTGCTATGTATTTAAATAAATGAAAGAAGAATTAATTTTTTGCCCTTTAGGGGGATCTGGAGAAATTGGGATGAATATGAATTTATTCGCCTATGGAAATCCAGATAATAGAAAATGGATAATTGTAGATATAGGAGTTACTTTTGCAGATGATGCAATTCCTGGAGTTGATTTAATATATCCTGACCCTGGATTTATTGTTGATAAAAAAGATGACTTATTAGGTATTGTTCTAACTCATGCACATGAAGATCATATTGGTGCAATTGCTCATATATGGCCAAAACTAAAATGTAAAATATTTGCTACTCCATTTACATCAGTGTTAATTTCAGAAAAATTTAAGGAAAAAAAAATTGATGTAACAGGATATCTAGAAGTTGTTCAATTAAATAGCATTGTAGATTTAAGTCCTTTTAAAATAGAATTTGTTACATTAACACATTCTATATTAGAACCTAATGGACTAAAAATTGAAACACCTGTTGGAAATATATTACACACTGGTGATTGGAAGTGTGATCCAGATCCATTAACTGGAGACAATATGAATTCAAAAAGATTAAAGGAAATTGGTGAAGAAGGTGTTTTGACAATGATATGTGACTCAACAAACGTATTTAGTGCAGGAAGAGCAGGATCTGAGCTCGATGTAAGAAAAAATATGCTAAAGATAATGGAAAGATTAAAGAAAAGGATAATTATTACTTCTTTCGCTTCAAATGTGGCTAGAATGGAGTCTGCCTTTTATTGTGCTGAAAAAACAGGTAGGCAAATTGCTTTGGTGGGCCGTTCAATGCATAGAATCTATAAAGCTGCTAGGCAATGTGGTTACTTGCAAAATGTTATTGAACCACTTGATGCAAGAGATGCAAAAAATATTTCAAGAGAAAAAATTGTTTACTTATGTACTGGTAGCCAAGGAGAACCAATGGGTGCGATGAACCGTATTTCAAATTATACACATCCAGATGTTTTTGTTGAGAGAGGGGACGCAGTTATATTTTCTTCAAAAATTATTCCAGGTAATGAAAAAAAATTATACAAACTTCACAATCAATTAGTTAGAGAAGGTATAGAAGTAATTTCTGAAGATAGTGAATTTATTCATGTATCAGGACATCCAAATAGAGAAGATTTAAAGGATATGTATGACTGGATAAAACCAAGATCAGTCATACCTGTTCATGGTGAACATAGACATATGATTGAACACATAAATTTTGCTAAAGAAATGCAAGTTCCATATCCTGTTAGAGTAGAGAATGGTGATATAGTTAGAATTTATCCAGGTAATAAACCTGAAGTATATGATAAAGCTCCAAGTGGAAGACTTTACGTAGATGGTTCTATAAGTGTTGAAGAAGATGCCCAATCTATCAAAGAGAGAAAAAACTTATCTACCAACGGATTAATAGAAGCAACATTAGTAATCACTCCAAATGGTAATATTCATAACAAACCTTTATTAACTTTTAGAGGTTTACCTATATACGAAAAAGATGAGTTTACATTTAATCTTGAAGAGGAAATTGAAAAAACAGCAAAAACTTTTTCTTTAAATAATAAAAAGCAAGAATCTAATTTAATTGATGCTCTTAAAATAACTTGTAGAAAGTACACAAAAGAAAAATTAGGAAAAAGACCTTACACGAATATAAATTTAGTGAGGATTTAATTGAGTATTACAGGCTCAATAGTTGTATATGTGTGCTTGTGGTGGATAGTTTTTTTTGCCATTCTTCCAATAGACGTTAATCGCGAAAAAAAGGGAAATATAGAGGGAGTTGACCCTGGGGCCCCAGAAAATCCAAAAATAACTAAAAAAATAATTTATTGTACTTTAATTACGTCTGTTATTTTTATAGTTATATATCTATTAGTAATTAATGAAATTTTAAATTTACGTAACTTTTTAAATTAATGTTTTTTTCAAAATCATTTATTCCGATACTAAAAAATAATCCATCTGAGGCTAAAATTAAATCACACCAGTTAATGTTAAGAGTAGGCATGATTAAACAGTCCTCTGCTGGTATTTATTCTTGGTTACCGCTTGGATTTAAAGTCATGAAAAAAATTGAACAAATAGTTAGAGAAGAACAAGACCGTGTTGGTGTTCAAGAAATATTAATGCCCACAATTCAATCATCCGAAATTTGGAAGGAAAGTGGTCGATATGAAGATTATGGTGAAGAAATGTTAAGAATTAAGGATCGTCAAAATAGAGAAATGTTATATGGTCCAACTAATGAGGAACTTGTGACAGAAATTTTTAGATCTTCCTTTAAATCATATAAATCTTTACCTCAATTATTATACCATATTCAATGGAAATTTAGAGATGAGTTAAGACCAAGATTTGGAATTATGAGATGTAGAGAATTTTATATGAAGGATGCCTACTCTTTTGATTTAACAGATGATGATGCAATATTTTCGTACAATAAATTTTTTCTTTCATATTTAAAAACTTTTAAGAGACTTAATTTATCAGCAATTCCCATGGCTGCTGACACTGGTCCTATAGGAGGGAACTTATCACATGAATTCATCATTCTTGCTGACACAGGTGAAAGTAAAATTTACACAGATAAGAGAATTTTTGACGTAGACAGCTCTAATACAATTTTAGACAAAGAGTCATTAGGTGTGTTGAGAAAACAATACGAAAAGTTTTACTCAGTAACAGATGAAAAATTTAATAAAGATGAATTTGAAAAATCTGTCGCAGAAGAATATAGAGTAAATACCAAAGGTATTGAAGTTGGTCACATATTTTATTTTGGAGATAAATACTCAAAACCAATGAATGCAGCTGTTGATTTTAATGGAAAAAAAGAATTTGTAAAAATGGGATCATATGGAATTGGAGTTTCCAGACTTGTTGGTGCCATAATTGAGGCAAAATATAACGATAAAGACGGTATTATGAAATGGCCTATGTCAGTAACACCTTATGATTGTGCGATTATTCCAATGATAAATAAAAATGATAAATCTAATTTAGAAAAGTCTATTAAAGTAAATGAATTTCTAAAATCAAAAAACATAGAATCAATCATAGATGATACAGACGAAAATATTTCAGCTAAAATAAAAAAATTTAATTTAATCGGAATTCCATATCAATTGATAATCGGAAGCAAATCTGAAGGGAATTTATATGAGTTTAAGGAAGTCGATGGAGAAACTCAAAAATTAAAAGTTGAAGATATAGCTTCACAAATAATAAAAGCTAAGCAAAATTGATTTCACAACTAGAAAAAGAGATTATATTTAGGTTTTTAAAAGCTAGAAAAAAAGATGGCTTTTTAAATGTAATCTCTATCTTTTCTTTTATCGGTATTGGTTTGGGAGTTGCTGTATTAATAATTGTTATGTCAGTAATGAATGGTTTTAGATCGGAGTTAATAAATAAAATTGTAGGTTTTAATGCACATGCTGTTGTAAAACCTTACGACAAACCTTTATTTAATACAACTGATAAAGATTTTGTGAAAGGCATTCTTTCAAGTGACGGAGAAGCAGTAATTCTTTCAAAACAAAACACAAAAGGCATCCTTTTAAAAGGGTATTTAAAAAATGATTTTAAGAAACTAGAAATATCAAATAACCAAAAATATTTTGGAACAACAGATTTAAAAAATAATTCAATATCAATTGGAAAAGATTTAAGCTTTTTACTTAATATAGATATTGGTGATCAAATAACAATAATGTCACCATCTGGTGTTCAAACAATTGTTGGGTCTTTCCCAAGACAAGATATATTTGAGGTAATTTCAATATTTGATAGTGGAATAGGGGAATTTAATGAGAATGTAGCATATGTTAATCTTAATACATTAGAGGATTTTTTTAACAAAGATAAAGGTAAAAGATTTACTGAGTACTATTTCAAAGATCCAAAAAATATTGAATATCATAAAAAAATTTTGTCAGATTTATTTCCTGGTGCATATGTTTACACTTGGGCAGACTTAAATGAATCTTTATTTTCAGCTTTAAAAGTTGAACGAAATGTGATGTTTATAATCTTATCTTTAATAATAATTGTAGCTGCATTTAACATTATATCAGGTTTGACAATATTGGTTAAAAATAAAACAAGAGATATAGGAATTTTAAAATCTATTGGGGTTTCCAATACTTCAATTAAAAAAATTTTCTTCTTTGTTGGATTTGCGATTGGCACCTCAGCAACTTTATTTGGCATTTTATTAGGATCTCTATTTTCAATTTATATAGAAGATATTAGGAAATTTATTTCTAATACGTTTGATATAATTTTATTTCCAGAAGAAATTTATTTTTTAAGTACTCTTCCATCTGAAATAAATGTTAATTCAATTTTCATAATTGCCTTATGTTCAATAATAACAACTTCTATTGTATCAATTTATCCAGCTTCCAGAGCAGCAAAATTAGATACAATTCAAACGATAAAATATGAATAATTATTTAAAATTAAATAATTTAACAAAGAAGTATGAAAAAAATAAATCTCTTAAAGTTTTAAACAATATAAATTTTAAGTTTGAAGCAGGAAAAGTATATTCTATTGTGGGACCTTCGGGATCTGGAAAATCAACATTATTAAATTTATTGTCATTTATTGACATACCTTCGTCAGGTTTTATTGAGTTTAATAAAAAGAAAATTGATATTAACAGTTCAATTGAAAATGATCATGTAAGATCAAAAAATATTGGCATAATTTATCAAGACAAAAATTTATTGCCCGATTTTACAGCACTCGAAAATGTAATACTGCCAAATTTGTTAATTTCTAATAATAAATCAAAATCAACAGAATTAGCGAAAAAATTGATTAAAAAATTTGATTTAACCTCAAGACTTAATCATTATCCATCAGAGCTATCAGGCGGTGAAAATCAAAGAATAGCAATCGCTAGAGCAATAATTAATGAACCAAACATTATTTTAGCCGATGAACCTACTGGAAGTTTAGATTTTGAAAATGCTAAACAAATATTTAAAATCATATTTAATCTAAAGGAAAAAAATAGAATTATAATTTTTGCAACCCACAATAGATATTTTGCAAATATGGCAGATTGTAAAATTAAAATGATTGGTGGTAAGATGACTATCATCAATGAAAAAATCTATTAACCAAACATTTAATCATTTTAAAATACACACTCAATATTCAATTTGTGAAGGAGCTGTGAAAATTGATAAATTAAAAGATTTTTGTAAAAAAAATAAAATTAAATCATTAGGTTTGTCAGATACGTACAATTTGTCAGGCGCATTAGAATTTTCAGAAAATTTATCATCCGTAGGTACACAGCCTATTATTGGAACTCAGATATTATTTAGATATAAAGAATTTAGAGGTTTGATACCTATAATAGCTAAAAATTTTGATGGATATAAAAATATTATTAAACTTTCATCAAAATCTTACTTAGAAAATTCAGAAACATCCACTCCAAATTGTGAAATAGATGATTTAATAAATAACTCAGAAGGCTTAATAATTTTAACTGGTTCAATTAGATGTATGTTTGGATCACTTTTTAACAAAGCACTATTTAAAGAAATTGAAGAAATACTAATTAAATTAAAAAAAAAATTTGCAAACAATATCTATATAGAAATTCAAAGACACAATGACTTGAATGAAAAAGAATTTGAGAATTATAACCTTAAAATTTCAGAAAAGTTAGAATTACCAATTATTGCTTCGAATGAAGTCTATTATTTAGACAAAGATATGTTTGAAGCACATGATGCATTAATGTGCATTGGTGAAAAAACTTATGTAAATGATTCAAATAGAATAAAACTCACTAATCAGCACTATTTTAAATCATCTGAAGAAATGATTGAGCTTTTTAGTGATTTACCTGAGGCATTAGAAAATAATTTTAATTTACCCTTGAGATGTTCTTTCAAACCTAGCTCATCTAAACCAATTTTGCCAAATATTTCTTCTTCAGATAGTGATGCCAATGATATGTTAACCCAAATATCCTTTAAGGGCTTGAAAGAAAAATTTAAAACAGTTTTTAAAATTAATAGCAATAAAATAGACGATAGCGAAAAATATTTGAAATACAAAACAAGACTAGATCATGAAATTAAGATAATAGTTGAAATGAATTATTCAGGATATTTTTTAATCGTATCAGATTATATAAAATGGGCTAAGCAAAATAAAATACCAGTTGGACCAGGCAGGGGATCAGGTGCTGGTTCTTTGGTTGCTTGGTGTTTGTCTATTACCGATATTGATCCGATAAAATTTAATCTCATATTTGAACGTTTTTTAAATCCTGATAGGATATCTATGCCTGATTTCGACATAGATTTTTGTGAGGAAAAAAGAGACTTAGTTTTTAAATATTTAACAACTAAATATAAAGATAGTGTTGCTCACATTATCACCTTTGGAAAATTAAAAGCAAGAATGGTTATAAGAGATGTTGGTAGGGTTCTTGGTTTACCTTATGGTTTTGTTGATAGTATTTGTAAAATGATACCTTTCGACCCCTCTAGACCTATGTCATTACAGGAATGTATAAATGTTGAACCTAGACTTCAAAAATTAATCAAAGAAGATAAACGAGTAGATCGTCTTGTAAACTTATCTCTTAAATTAGAAGGTTTGAATCGTAATGTTGCAACTCATGCTGCTGGAGTAGTTATTGCTGATAAAAAATTAACTGAAACTGTCCCACTATATAAAGACAATTCAACAGATTTGTTATTGCCATCAACCCAGTTTGATATGTATTCTGCTGAAAATGCAGGACTTATCAAATTTGATTTTTTGGGCTTAAAAACACTTACCGTCATTGATAAAGCTCAAAAACTAATTAATAAAATTAATCCTGATTTTAATGTTGAGAAAATTGATTATGAAGATCAGAAAGTATACGACTTACTATCTAGCGGCAAAACCGTAGGCTTATTTCAACTCGAGAGCTCTGGAATGAAAGATGCTTTAATCAATATGAAGCCTAATAGATTAGAGGATATTATAGCTTTGGTTGCTCTTTATAGACCTGGACCAATGAGCAACATACCAATATATAATGCATGTAAGCACGGGGAAAGAGAACCTGATTATCTTCATCCAAAATTAGAACAAATATTAAAGCCAACTTATGGTGTAATAATTTATCAAGAACAAGTTATGCAAATAGCACAAGTTCTCTCTGGATTTTCAGCTGGTGAAGCAGACATTTTAAGAAGAGCGATGGGTAAAAAAAAAAGAGCGGAATTAGAAAAACAAAAACAAAGGTTTGTGGAAGGCGCATATAAAAATGGAATTAATAAGGATATTGCAGCAGGAATATTTTTAAAAATTGAGCCTTTTGCAGAGTATGGCTTTAATAAAAGTCATGCAGCCGCATATGCAGTTATTGCTTACCAAACTGCTTTTCTTAAAACATATTACCCCCATGAATTTTTTGTTGCATCTATGTCAATGGAATTGTCTAACCAGAAAAAATTAAGTGAATTTTATGAAGAACTAAAAAGACTTAATATTAAAATTATTAGGCCCAATATTAATAAATCTTTCGCTGATTTTTCTTCAGATGGTAAAAATTTTTATTATGCCTTAGCTGCAATCAAAAATGTTGGATATGATGCTATTTCAAATGTAGTTAAAGAAAGATCATCAAATGGAGAATTTAAAAATCTATTTGACTTTATTAATAGAGTAAACCCCAAAGATATAAATAAATTGCAATTAGAGGGTTTGGTGCAATCTGGATGTTTTGATCAATTTAATAAAAATAGACAATCATTGTTTAGCTCAATACCCAATATAATATTAAAGTCAAAAAATATTCATGAAAGTAAATTATTAAATCAAATCGATTTATTCGGTGAACAAGAGAATGAAGATTTTAATTTTATAGAAAATATTGATGATTGGAGTATTGATACTAAACTTACAAAAGAATTTGAGACTTTAGGATTTTATATTTCTGATCATCCTTTGAATCAATATAAGACAATTTATAAACATTATAATATTGTTAATTACGATGATTTTGAAAACAATAATGATATTTTAAGCTCTAATATTGCCTGCACAGTGTTAAAAGTTCAAGAAAAAAAAACACAGAAAGGCAGTTCTTACGGTATTGTTAAATTTTCAGATCTCTCAAATGTATTTGAATTATTTATATTTTCAGAAATTTTTGAAATAAATAGAAATAATCTAACCGAGGGAAATTCTTTAATGATTACTCTTATTAAAAATTATGTTGATGAAAATAAATCTCAAAAAAGAATTAATGTAAAAAAAATAATATCTTTAAAAGAATTAACAAACAAACAGATTAAAAATATTACTTTTAAGTTTGATAACATTAAAGATTTTGAGAAAATCAAAAATCTAAGTTCAAAAGATGGAGAAACTGAAGTTAAAATTTTACTTGATAAGGATAAAAAAATTCACAGATTTTCTCTTAAAAATAAAAGAAAAGTAAATAATCAACTACTAAACACACTTAATTTAGAAGAAAACGTAGTTATAGAATAAAAAAAAAGGTTGTTTTTTACTCAATATTTTGTATTTATCTGAAAAATTAACACGCACACAATTAGTGGTTTTATACCTCCGGTCCCTTAAGGGCAATAATTGTGGTGGCACAACCGGGAACAGAAATGAAGATACCTAAAATTACAATAGAACAATTACTCGAAGCAGGAGTTCATCTTGGTCACAAAACATTAAGATGGAATCCAAAAATGAAAAAATATATTTTTGGGAAAAGAGACTCAATTCATATTATTGATTTAACTCAAACACTAGATTTAACAAATTCGGCATTAGAAAAAGTACATAGCACAATTTCATCTGGTGGAAAAATATTGTTTATTTCAACTAAAAAGCAAGCCTCAGAAGCAGTAGCTCAATTAGCCAAAGATACAGATCAGTATTTTGTTAATTACAGATGGTTAGGTGGAATGCTTACAAATTGGGGAACAATTTCTAACTCAATAAAAAAATTAAATAAAATTAATTCAGATCTATCCTCAGAGAATAGAGGTTTCACAAAAAAAGAGTTACTTAAGATGAGTGGCCAAAGAGATAAATTGCAAAGATCATTAGGAGGAATAATGGAGATGAAAAAAATTCCTGATCTAGTATTTATAATTGACACAAATTATGAGTCTCTTGCAATAAAAGAATCTATTAAGTTAGGAATTCCAATTATTGCAATTTTAGATACAAATTCAAATCCTGATGGCATAGATTATCCAATACCAGGTAATGACGATGCACGAAGATCAATAGATTTGTACTGTAATTTAATGAAAGATACTATTAATGATGCAAAATCAAACTTAAAAATACAAACAGAAAACTCTAAGCAAATAGATAGTAAAATAGAAACACCTATAAAAAACTCTGCCAAAAAATTGAACTAAATTTTAAATTAACTATAAAGATGAGCGATATTATTAAGGTAAAACAATTAAGACAATCTACAGGAGCAGGTTTTAAAGATTGTAATTTAGCATTAAAAGAATCCCTGGGAGATCTAGAGAAAGCTGCTGAAATATTAAGAGTAAAAGGTATCGCTAAAGCTTCAAAAAAAATGTCTAGAGAAGCAAAAGAAGGGATTGTAGTAATAAGTGGTGATATAAAAAAAACATCTTTAATTGAAGTGAACTGTGAAACAGATTTTGTTGCTAAAAACCAAGATTTTATAAATTTTGTTAAAGAATTAAGCGATATTAATAATAATTGCTCCTCAGATTTAGAAAAAATTAATAAAAGCATTATGAAAAATAATAAAAATGTAGAAGAAAATTTAGTCTCGCTTATTGCAAAAATTGGCGAAAAAATAACTTTAGGAAGAACTAAAACTATAGAAAATAATAATTCATTAAATTTTATATATCAACACTCTGTAATTCAAGATAATGTTTCAAAGCTAGGTGTGGTTGTTTCATTGGAAACTGATAAGACTAATGATGAAATAAATTTGTTTGGCAAACAACTATCTATGCATATTGCAGCATCAAACCCTATTGCGCTAGACCCTGAAAATATACCAAGTAACATTATAGAAAAAGAGGTAATGCTTGTTGCTGAGGAGTTAAAGAACTCAGGTAAACCTGAGGAAATTGTTAAAAAAATCAGTTTAGGTAAAATAAATAAATTCAAAGAAGAGAATAGTTTAATGACACAAGATTGGG
>CACBHZ010000018.1 GCA_902539195.1 uncultured Pelagibacteraceae bacterium
CAGATGAGAAATGGGGAGAAGTTCCATGTGCATTTATAGAGAAAGTGGCAGATAAAGAGACAAATGAAAAAGAATTAATCGATTTTTGTAGAGAAACTCTAGCAGGGTTCAAAATTCCAAAAAAAATAGACTTCTGTGAACTTCCAAAAACATCAACAGGTAAAATCCAAAAATTTGAATTAAGAAAAAGAGCTAAGGAACTTACTTAGATTTCTTTCAAATAAACAACTTACTTTCTTTACAAATAGATAAAAAGATGACACTAAGCTAAAAAATGAAAAACTTTTCTATTGCAAAATCAAGAAGACTTAGAGGTACGCCTTATACATCAAGAATTGAAAAACAAGGTGTTACAGCTTACACAATATACAATCATATGTTGCTTCCTGCTGCATTTGGTTCTTTAGAAGACTCATATCATCATTTAAAAGAGCATGTTCAAGTTTGGGATGTGGCTGCTGAAAGACAAGTAGAGATTACTGGAAAAGATGCTGCAAAATTGGTTCAACTTATGACTTGTAGAGATCTTTCGAAATCAAAAGATGGAAGATGTTATTATTGTCCAATCATAGATGATAATGCTGGATTAATTAATGATCCAGTTGTTCTAAGATTTAATGAGAATAAATGGTGGGTTTCTATTGCAGATACGGATGTAATCTTATTTGCAAAAGGATTGGCAATTGGAAATAAATTTGATGTAAATATTATCGAACCTGAAGTTGACATTATGGCTGTGCAAGGGCCTAAATCTTTTAAATTGATGGAAAAAGTTTTTGGAGAAAAGATAACAAAATTAAAATTTTTTGGTTTTGATTATTTTGATTTTGCTGGAGCCAAACATTTAATTGCTCAATCAGGATGGTCTAAACAAGGTGGATATGAAATTTATGTAGAGAATAATGAGGCGGGTTTAAAACTATACGATCATTTATTTGAAATTGGAGATGAGTTTAATATTAGAGCAGGATGTCCTAATTTAATTGAACGTATCGAAAGTGGATTACTTTCTCAAGGAAACGATATGGACAATGGAGACAACCCATACGAATGTGGCTTTGATAAATATATTAATATTGATAGTGATGTTGAATTTTTAGGAAAAGAGCAATTAATAAAAATAAAGTCTGAAGGAATTAAAAGAAAACTAATGGGCGTTAAAATTGATACTGATAAAATAAGCGTAACTGGTTCAATGAATTTAACAGATGAAAAAAATAACATAATCGGAGAACTAAGATCAGGTTGTTACAATCCAACTTTTAAACAGGTAATTGGTATAGCTATGATAAAAAAACCATATTTTGAAGCAAAGCAAACATTCAAAATTGATATAAATGGTAATAGTTTTAACGGAACAGTTTGCGATTTACCTTTCATTTAGTATAAATCTTTAAAATGACTAATATAGCTATCATCGGTGCAACCGGTAATGTTGGAAGAAAGACACTAGAAGTTATAGAAAAAAAGGATATTAAATTTAATAACCTTTTTTTAGTAGCTTCTTCTAATAGTGCTGGAAAAAAAATAAGTTTTAAGGGCAAAGATTATGAAGTCCATGATCTTGAAAAATACGATTTTTCAAATGCAAATATAACTTTTTTTGCAGCAGGTGGTAAAATTGCAGAACAATATGCAGAAAGTGCAGCAAAAGTAACAACTGTAATTGATAATTCTAGTTTTTTTAGAATGGATCCTGACGTTCCACTTATTGTACCTCAAGTGAATGCAGAAAAAATTAATGAAATGAAAAAAAATATTGTGGCAAATCCTAACTGCTCAACAGCTCAGTTAGTATTAGCTCTTAAACCATTACATGATTTATATAAAATAAAAAGAGTAATAGTTTCCACCTATCAATCTGTTTCTGGAGGCGGAAAAGCACCTATGGATGAATTGATTGAACAAACTAAATCTTATCTTGATGGAAATTCTGTTGAATCTAAAAATTTTACTAAACAAATAGCTTTCAATATCATTCCTCACATTGATGTTTTTTCGGATGATGGATACACAAAAGAAGAATTGAAAATGACTAATGAAACAAAAAAAATACTGGACAATAATATAGAGTTAACAGCTACGTGCGTTAGAATTCCTGTTCTTGTATCACATTCAGAATCAGTAAATATAGAGTTTGAAAATCCTTATTCTCTAGAACAAATCAGAGAAGCATTAAATAATGCTGATGGTTGTAGCGTTATAGATAAAAGAGAAAATGGAGGATATAGTACACCAATAGAAGCAACTGGTAGTGATGAAACATTTATCTCAAGAATTAGAGATGATAAAACAAAAGAGAATTCAATTAATTTGTGGATCGTTTCAGATAACCTATTAAGAGGCGCCGCATTAAATTCTGTTGAAATTGCAGAAACAATAATGAAAGCAAATCAAAATGGAAAATAATCCTTTATCTCCTCATATTCAAATTTATAGATTTCATGTATCATCTTTAGTTTCAATATCTCATAGAATTACAGGAATAATAAATATATTAGCAATAACTTTAATTTGTATCTTTTTTATTTTTTTTTCATTTAATGAAGGAAGTCATGAATTTATAAAATTATTCCTCCAATCTTTTATTGGTAAATTTTTCATCTTGGGTATTACATGGTCTTTTAGTTTTCAAATCTTAAGTGAGATAAGACATTTAATTATGGATTTTGGTTATGGATTTGAGTTAAAAACCACAAAAATTACTGGCTTAATTGTAATATTTGGATCTTTTATATTAACCGTTTCAATTTATTTAATAGGACGAAATTTATTTTAATGAGAGCAGTAACAAAAAAATGGGTATTTTTAAAAGTGAGTTCTCTCATATTAGTACCTTTGATGTTATGGTTTGCTTTAAATTTGGTTAGTATTTATGACAAAAGCTACTTAGAGATATTAACTTTTCTAACTTCTCAACCTTCAAAGTTTATATTTAGTCTTTTTCTTATTTTTGCTTACTTTTTCTCGGCATTAAGCATCAGCGAGGTTTTTGAAGACTATATTAAAGATGAAAAAATCAAAAATGCCGCAAACAAAGCTTTAAATTTTTTTGCTATAACAATTCCTTTAATTACAATATTTGCGGTATTTAAAATAACTATATGAAATCTTATAATATTATAGATCATGAATATGATGTCGTTGTCCTTGGTGCTGGAGGTTCCGGCCTAAGAGCTGCGGTTGGCTTAAGTGAAGCTGGATTAAAAACTGCATGCATTTCTAAAGTCTTTCCAACCAGAAGTCATACATCAGCTGCCCAAGGTGGAATTTCAGCAGCCCTTGGAAACATGGGAGAAGACGATTGGCGTTGGCATATGTACGATACTGTAAAAGGAGCAGATTGGTTAGGCGATCAAGATAGTATTGAATATTTGTGTAAGGAAGCTCCAAAAGCAGTATTAGAATTAGAAAAGTATGGTGTTCCTTTTAGTAGAACAGAAGATGGAAAAATTTATCAAAGACCATTTGGTGGAATGACAAAAAATTATGGAAATGGAATTGTACAAAGAACTTGTGCTGCAGCAGACAGAACTGGTCATGCAATTCTCCATACATTATATGGTCAAGCACTTAAACATAATACAGAATTTTTTATTGAATATTTTGCATTAGACTTAATTATGAAAGATGGACAATGCAAAGGTTTAATTGCTTGGAATTTAAATGATGGAACAATTCATCGTTTTAGATCTCACATAACAATTATAGCCACAGGGGGATATGGGAAGGTGTATTACTCAGCAACATCTGCACATACTTGTACTGGTGATGGTAATGCAATGGTATTAAGAGCTGGATTACCTCTTCAAGATATGGAGTTTGTACAATTTCACCCAACAGGAATATATGGACACGGAACACTTATTTCTGAAGGTGTAAGAGGTGAAGGTGGATATTTGGTAAACTCTAAAGGTGAAAGATTTATGGAGAGATATGCTCCCAACGCTAAAGATCTTGCATCGAGAGATGTAGTTAGCAGATCAATGTCTATTGAAATCAATGAGGGAAGAGGTGTTGGTAAAGATCAAGACCATGTTCATTTATATTTAAGTCATTTAGATAAAAAAGTTATTGAAGATAGATTGCCAGGCATTACTGAGGCAGCAAGATTATTTGCAAATGTAGATGTAACCAAAGAACCGATACCAGTTGTTCCAACAGTTCATTATAATATGGGTGGTATACCAACAAATTATAAAGCTGAAGTTTTAACAGTAAATGGATCTCAAAAAACAGTCCCAGGTTTGATGGCAATTGGTGAGGCTGCGTGCGTATCTGTTCATGGAGCAAATAGATTAGGTTCAAATTCACTTATTGACTTGGTTGTTTTTGGAAGAGCAGCAGCAAAGAGAGCAGCGGAATTGGTAAAACCTGGAACGCCTCACGAAGAAGTTAGTGAAAGCGAAACTGAAAAATGTCTAAATAGATTTGATAAACTAAGGTATGCAGAGGGAGATAATGGAACTGCTGAACTTAGACTGGCGATGCAAAAAACAATGCAGTCTAAATGTGCTGTATTTAGAACTGAAAAGAATCTTAAAGAGGGTGTAGATGAGATCAGAAAAACATATGACGGCATGGAATCGATTTCTGTTAAAGATAAATCGTTGGTATTCAATACTGATTTAGTTGAGACTTTAGAATTTGATAATTTAATTAGACAAGCGATAACAACTGTAGATTCTGCATATCACAGAAAAGAAAGCAGAGGAGCTCATGCTCGTGAAGATTATCCGAAAAGAAATGATGAAAAATTTATGAAACATACATTATCTTGGTGTGATGGAAAAAATACTAAAATTGAATACAGAGATGTACATACTTCAACATTAACAAATGAAGTCCAATATTTTCCTCCACAAGAAAGAGTGTATTAATGGTTCAATTAAATTTACCACAAAACTCAAAAGTTAATAAAGGTAAATATTTTAAAGACAAAACCGGTTCAAAGAATATCAGAAAAGTAAATGTTTACAGATGGGATCCATCAACTGGAGAGAACCCAAGAATAGACACATATGAAGTAGACATGGATAATTGTCCATCTAAAGTTTTAGACATACTAAATAAAATTAAAAACGAAATTGATCCAACACTTGCATATAGAAGATCTTGTGCGCATGGAGTTTGTGGTTCTTGTGCAATGAATATGGGTGGAAAAAATGGTCTTGCATGTACTAAGCCACATGCAGAAATTAAGGGAGATATAGATATATACCCTTTGCCTCACTTAAAAGTAAAAAAAGATTTAATAGGAGACTTAAGTGGATTATATAAACAATACCAATCCATTGAACCTTGGTTAAAAAATAATTCAAAAAGTGAAACAACAGAAATTCATCAATCTCCAGAAGATAGAGCTAAACTTGATGGAGCTTATGAATGTATAATGTGTGCTTGTTGTTCTACTTCATGTCCTAGTTATTGGTGGAATGGCGATAAGTATTTAGGTCCTGCAGTTTTATTACAAGCTTATAGATGGATAATGGATAGCAGAGACGAAGATAGAAAGGAAAGACTTCAAAAGGTTGCAGATGAACTTAAGCTTTATAGATGCCACACGATTTTGAACTGCACTAACGCATGTCCAAAAGGATTAAATCCAGCAAAAGCTATTGCTGAGATAAAGAAAATGCTTGCAACCACATAATTACTTATTTAAATACATCCATGAATTTAATTGAGCATTTTATCGATGGTAAAATTGTTTCTGGTACATCTGATAGAAAAGGAAAAGTATTTAATCCTGCTATAGGCAAACAAGAGTCTGAGGTTAGACTTGGTACAAAACAAGATCTTGATTTAGCAGTACAAAAAGCAAAAAAAGCATTTGAAACATGGTCAAATGTAACTCCAATACAAAGAGCTAGAATAATATTTAAATACAAAGAAATAATTGAAAAAAATTCTGACTTGCTAGCTAAGATGATTGTATCAGAGCATGGAAAAGTTTATGAAGATGCCAAAGGTTCTCTCACAAGAGGTTTAGAGGTAGTTGAATTTGCATGTGGAATTCCACAAATGCTAAAAGGTGACTTTACAGAAAATGTAGGTACAAACATTGATAGCTGGTCAGTGAGACAGCCATTAGGTGTATGTGCAGGTATTACACCATTTAATTTTCCTGCAATGGTTCCAATGTGGATGTTTCCAATGGCAATAGCTTGCGGAAATACATTTGTATTAAAACCTTCTGAAAAAGATCCATCTTGTCCATTAAAACTTGCAGAGTTATTTAGTGAAGCTGGTTTACCAGATGGGGTTTTGAATGTTGTTAATGGAGATAAAGAAGTTGTAGATGCAATTTTGGAACATAAAGATATATCCGCAGTAAGTTTTGTTGGATCAACACCTATTGCTAAATACATTTATGAAAATGCAGCCAAAAATGAAAAACGTGTTCAAGCTCTTGGAGGAGCTAAAAATCATTGCGTTGTCATGCCAGATTGTGATTTAGATCAAGCAGTAAACGGTCTAATGGGTGCAGCATATGGGTCTGCAGGAGAAAGATGTATGGCTCAATCTGTTGCTGTTGCTGTTGGTAATGTAGGTGACAAACTAGTCGATGAATTATCTAAAAAAGTGGAAGCTTTAAAAATTGGACCAGGCATGGATAAGAATTCTGAAATGGGTCCTTTAGTAACAAAAGAGCATCTTGAAAGAGTAAGAGGTTATGTTGATTTAGGTATTAAAGAAGGAGCAGACCTTGTGGTTGATGGAAGAGATATCAAACTTCAAGGTTATGAAGACGGTTATTATATTGGTGGTTGCTTATTCGATAATGTTAAAAAAGATATGAGAATTTATAAAGAGGAGATATTTGGACCTGTATTATCTGTTGTCAGAGCTAAAGATTTTAACGAAGCATTAAATTTAATTAATGACCATGAGTTTGGTAATGGAACAAGTATTTATACAAGAGATGGAGATGCAGGAAGAACATTTGCAAATCAAATTAAAGTAGGAATGGTTGGAATTAATATCCCTATCCCTGTGCCAGTTGCTTTTCATAGTTTTGGTGGATGGAAGAGATCATTATTTGGAGATCAACATATGCACGGGCCAGAAGGAGTTAGATTTTATACTAAATTAAAAACAATCACTTCAAGATGGCCTTCAGGTGTTAGATCAGATCCTGAATTTATAATGCCAACAATGAAATAGTAAAATGTCAAAAATATCATTAATAGGAGCTGGACAAATAGGTGGAACTTTAGCACATTTAATTGGACTAAAGGAGCTTGTTGATGAAGTAGTATTATTTGATGTAGCAAGTGGAATTGCTAAAGGTAAAGCATTAGATATTGCACAGTCTTCATCCGTAGATGGATTTAATGTAAAATTTTCAGGTACTGATAATTATGAAGATATAAAAAATTCAGATGTAATCATTATTACAGCTGGTGTTCCAAGAAAACCAGGAATGAGTAGAGATGATTTATTAGGAATAAATTTAAAAATTATAAAACAGGTTGCTGAAGGTATAAAGCAGCATGCACCAAATGCCTTTGTTATATGTATTACAAATCCATTAGATGTAATGGTTATGGCTTTTCAAAAATTTTCTGGACTATCGCCTAACAAAGTTGTTGGAATGGCCGGAATATTAGATACATCGAGATTTAAACTGTTTTTATCTTTAGAGTTAAATGTGCCTGTTAGAAAAATTGAGGCAATGGTAATGGGAGGACATGGAGATACTATGGTTCCTCTACCAAGATTTACAAAAGTTTCAGGAAAACCATTATTAGATTTAGTCAAAGAAGGAAAAATATCAAAAGATAAATTAGAAAGTATAAATCAAAGAACTAGAGATGGAGGTGCTGAAATTGTTAAATATTTAGAAAAAGGTTCAGCATTTTATGCACCAGCAGCGTCAGGTGTTGAAATGGCAGAAGCATACTTAAAAGATAGCAAAAAAATGCTCCCTTGTGCTGCACATTTAAATGGGCAGTACGGAATAAGCAATATTTATGCTGGAGTGCCAGTAATTGTTGGAAAGAACGGTATAGAAAAAATCGAAGAAATTGAGCTAGATGAAAATGAAAAATCTGAGTTTAATAACTCAGTAGATGCTGTAAAAAAATTATGGGAAGCTGCATCCAAAATTGATCCTAGTTTAAATAACTAGTTAATGAATATTCACGAACACCAAGCAAAGAATATACTTAGAAAATATGGAGCTAAAGTTCCGGATGGAGTTTATGCTCTAGATGTAAATGAATTATTGGAAAAAGCTAAAAATCTTAAAACTGATAAATATGTGTTGAAAGCACAAATTCATGCTGGAGGCAGAGGTAAAGCTGGTGGAGTTAAAATAGTAAATGATTTAAAAAGTCTTGAAACAGAGGCAAAATCCTTGCTTGGAAAAAAATTAATCACTCATCAGACAGGACCTAGCGGAAGAATTGTTAAAAGATTATATGTCGAAGTTTCATCTAACATTGATAAAGAATTTTATTTGTCTTGTGTTGTAGATCGTGCGAGCTCAAAGATAGCTTTTATCTCAAGTGATCAAGGGGGTATGGATATAGAAGAAGTCGCAATCAAATCTCCTGAGAAAATTTTAACAACAAAAGTAGATTTAGATAACGAAATATCTGATGAAAATTGTAATAAAATAATAAGTATTTTTAATCTAGATGAAGAAACAAAAGAACAAGGAATTAGTCTAATCAAGTCCATATACAAATTATTTATAGAAACAGACGCTAATTTAATCGAAATTAATCCTTTAATTTTAACAAAAGAAAAAGAGTTGATTTGTTTAGATGCAAAAATGAATTTTGATGGAAATGCTTTATTCAGACATCCAGAGCTAATTGAGTTGAGAGACCTCAATGAAGAAGAAGAAAC
The DNA here is from genome assembly GCA_902539195.1 of uncultured Pelagibacteraceae bacterium. GTDB lineage: Bacteria > Pseudomonadota > Alphaproteobacteria > Pelagibacterales > Pelagibacteraceae > Pelagibacter. The sequence goes on from CACBHZ010000018.1 coordinate 8,860, forward strand.
AGAGATAGAAGCTAGCAAGCATGATTTAGCATATATTAAACTTGATGGAACAATTGGATGCATGGTTAATGGAGCTGGGCTTGCAATGGCAACTATGGACATAATTAAATTATATGGAAAGGAACCAGCAAATTTTTTAGATGTTGGTGGTGGGGCTTCTAAAGAAAAAGTGGCAGCTGCTTTTAAAATAATTTTATCAGATAAAAATGTTAAAGGAATATTGATTAATATTTTTGGTGGAATAATGAGATGTGATGTTCTTGCCCAAGGTGTTGTGGATGCTGCAAAAGAAATAAAAATGAATGTTCCTTTAGTTGTAAGATTGGCCGGAACAAATTTTGAAGAGGGAAAAAAAATACTTGATAATTCAGGTCTTGAGTTAATTTCTGCTTCTGATTTATCAGATGCTGCTAAAAAAATTGTAGAGGCTATTAAATAAATGTCAGTTTTAGTTAATAAAAACACAAAGTTAATTTGCCAAGGTTTTACGGGTAGTCACGGAACTTTTCATTCAGAGCAAGCAATTAAATATGGAACAAATTTAGTTGGAGGGGTTACACCAAAAAAAGGTGGTCAAACTCATCTAGATAGACCAGTATTTAATACAGTAAAGGAAGCAGTCGATGAAACTGGTGCCAACGCAACTATGATTTATGTTCCTGCGAAGTTTGCATCCGCAGCAATCATAGAGGCCATTGAAGCTAACTTAGAATTAATCGTTTGTATCACTGAAGGTATACCAGTTCTTGATATGATTAAGGTCAAAAAAAAGTTACTTAATTCAAAATCAAGATTAATCGGTCCCAATTGTCCAGGTATAATTACGCCTGATGAATGCAAGATCGGAATAATGCCAGGAAATATACATAAAAAGGGTTCTGTTGGTATTGTATCAAGATCTGGAACTTTGACCTATGAGGCTGTCGCACAAACTACAGAGAATGATTTGGGACAATCAACATGTATAGGTATAGGTGGTGATCCAATAAATGGTACGAACTTCATTGATTGTTTAGATTTATTTTTAAAGGATGAGGAAACTGAATCAATTTTAATGATTGGTGAAATAGGAGGATCAGCTGAAGAAGAAGCAGCTGAATTTGTAAAAAATCATGAAATAAAAAAACCCATGGTAGGTTTTATTGCAGGTGTTACAGCACCACCGGGTAGAAGAATGGGACATGCAGGAGCCATAATATCAGGTGGCAAAGGCGGGGCCAAAGATAAGATCAAAAAAATGGAAGATTGTGGTATAGAAGTTGCCACATCCCCTTCAGAAATTGGAAAAACATTGTTAAATAAATTGTCCAATTGAAAACAAAATTTAGTATTATATTAAAATAAAATGAGTTCTCCTAAAAATCTGGAATATAAAAAAACATCATTTCTAAATAAAGCGAATAGTGCATTTATTGAGGAAATGTATGTAAAATTTATAAATAAAGATCCATCTCTATCTGAAAGTTGGATTGAATATTTCTCAGGTGTAGATGAGGATATGAAGATATTAGTCGATGAGATAAATGGACCATCGTGGAAACCTTTCTCAAAAAAAATTAATATAGAAGATGTTGAGAAAACAGCTAAAGAAAATGAAAAAAACAAAGATAATTCTAGCAAGTTTAATTTTCAAGTAATTGCAAATTCAAATAAAAATTCAATAAGTGCCGTAGCCTTGATAAGAGCTTATCGCTTAAGGGGACATCTATTATCAAAATTAGATCCTTTAGAATTGATGAAGTCAGAATATTTAGACGAATTACATCCTGAGTACTATGGTTTTAAAAAAGAAGATTATGACAAAGAAATTTTTCTAAACGGAATAATAAATAAAAAAAGTGCAAATATTAGAGAAATACTTAAGTTTTTAAAAAAAACTTATTGTGGTCCCATAGGTTATGAGTACATGCATATTTCAAATCCAACTGAGAGAATGTGGTTTAGAGATAGAGTTGAAAAAGATGAGAATGCACTCAAGTTTACAAAAAATGGAAAGCAAGCAATTTTAAATAAATTAATACAAGCAGAGGGATTTGAAAAATTTTTAAACACAAAATATGTTGGTACTAAAAGATTTGGTTTAGATGGTGGAGAAAGTTTAATACCTGCTCTTGAGCAAATTATAAAAATCGGAGGACAATCCAAAATAAAAGAAGTTAAAATAGGAATGTCACATAGAGGAAGACTAAATGTCTTAGCAAACGTTTTACAAAAGTCTTACAAAAGAATTTTTAATGAATTTGCTGGTGAAATGGATGGTTCAGAAGATGGTGCTGGAGATGTCAAATACCATTTAGGAGCCTCATCTGATAGAGAATTTGATGGAAATCCTGTACACGTTAGCTTAACAGATAATCCTTCACATTTAGAGGCAGTTAATCCTGTTGTTCTTGGTCAAACTAGAGCTAAACAATTTTTTCACAAAGACAAAGAAAGAAATAAAGTTATACCAATATTAATTCACGGCGATGCTGCATTTGCAGGGCAAGGAATAGTGGCAGAGTGTTTTGCGATGTCCGGACTTCCTGGTCATAACACTGGAGGGACAATCCATATTATTGTTAACAACCAAATTGGATTTACAACAAGTCCTAGATTTGCGCGATCTTCCCCTTATCCTTCTGACATAGGTAAAATGGTTGACGCACCAATCATCCATGTTAATGGAGATGATCCTGAGGCAGTTGTTTACGCAACTAGAATAGCAACTGAGTTTAGATTAAAATTTAATAGAGATGTTGTAATTGATTTAATATGTTACAGAAGATTTGGACACAATGAGGGAGATGAGCCATCTTTCACCCAACCACTTATGTACAAAAAAATTAGATCTCATCCATCTACAATTAAAATTTATGGTGAAAAGCTAGTAAATGAAGGACTTTTTACGAAACAAGATTTAGATCAACAAATTATTGATTTTAAAAATTTATTAGATGATCAATTTAAAAATGCGAAAGATTATAAACCTAAAATTAGATGGTTCGAGGGAACTTGGTCGAGATATAAACCCGAAAGAGGTAAAGATAAAAGAGGTGTAACTGGATCAGATTTGAAAATTTTAAATAATATTTCTGACAGAATACATGTTTTTCCAACTGATAAAAATATTCACAAAACCATAACAAAAATTATGGAAAATAGAAAAAAAACTATTAATGAAGGCTCAGGAATTGATTGGGCAACAGCTGAGTCTTTAGCATTTGGTTCATTATTAGTTGAAGGTTATCCAGTAAGGTTAGTAGGTCAGGACTCAGGTAGAGGTACTTTTAGTCAAAGACACTCAGTTTTAAGAAATCAAATTGATAATTCAAGGTACATACCTTTAAACAATATATCTAGTAACCAAAAAAATTTTGAAATTGTAGATAGTTTTTTATCTGAACTTGCAGTTTTAGGATTTGAATATGGATACAGTTTAGTAGAACCGAATACATTGACAGTTTGGGAGGCTCAATTTGGTGATTTTGCAAATGGTGCTCAAGTAATTATTGATCAATTTATATCATCTGGTGAAAGAAAGTGGAAAAGAGCATCAGGACTGGTTATGTTATTACCCCATGGTTATGAAGGACAAGGTCCAGAACACTCCTCTGCGAGATTAGAGAGATTTTTACAATTATGTGCAAATGATAATTTACAAGTTATGAATTGTACTACACCTGCAAATTATTTTCATGCTTTAAGAAGACAGATGCACCGTGATTTTAGAAAACCTTTAATTATAATGACACCTAAGTCACTTTTAAGAAACAAATATTGTGTATCAAATTTAGAAGATTTTAGTAAAAAAAATTCTTTTCATAGAGTGCTATGGGATCATGCTAGAGATACTAAACAAAAAGGTTTTATTAAGTTAAAAGAAGATAAAAAAATTAGAAAAGTAATATTATGCTCTGGAAAAATTTATTTTGATCTTCTCGCAGCAAGAGAGAAACTAAAAATCAATGATGTAATTTTGTATAGAATTGAACAACTATATCCTTTCCCTGCAAAAAGTTTGGTTAAAGAACTAAAACCATTTGCAAAAAATGCAAAATTTTATTGGTGCCAAGAGGAGCCCAAAAATATGGGTGCTTGGTTTGCTGTTAGAGATTATATACAATGGACATTAGAGACTATTAAGGCTAAAAACAATGCAATTTCTTACATTGGAAGAAGTCCAGATGCTACACCTGCTACAGGTTATGCAAGAAGACATAATTCTGAGCAACAAGAAATTATAAATAAAGTATTTGAATAAATGAGTGAAAAAATATTAGTTCCAGTTTTGGGAGAAAGTATTACAGAGGCTACGGTCACGAAATGGTTAAAGAAAAAGGGTGATAACGTAGTTGCTGATGAAGCTGTAGTAGAATTAGAAACTGACAAGGTAAACTTAGAAGTTCCTGCACCTGCGAGTGGTGTTATATCAGAGATCAACTCAAAAGATGGTGATACAGTTGAAGTTGGAACTGTATTAGGAATGATTTCAGAAGGTGGTGCTCTTAAAGAAGAAAAGGAAGCTGAGCCGGTTAAAGGAAACGTTGAAAAAAATAATGTAATAAATTTAGAAATCGAAAAGAAAAAAGATACAAAAAAAACTCAAGAACCTTTATTGCTTGATGAAGAACCATTGGTATTAACTGATGAAGTTGAAGAAACCAAGCCTATTAAACAAAATAAAACTTGAAGAAAAATTTAAAAGATTTGCTTTATTGAATGTAGAAAAATAATTATTAAGAGTGAATTTGTCTTTTATCTACTGATAATGCTGCTTCTTTTATAGCTTCTGAAAATGTTGGGTGTGCGTGACATGTTCTTGCAATATCTTCGGAACTAGCTCCAAATTCCATTGCGACAGCCATCTCAGCTATCATTTCTCCTGCATGAGGACCAATAATATGCACACCAAGCACTTTATCAGTTGATTGGTCTGCCAAAATTTTTACAAAACCCTCTGGCTCATCAATTGCTTTGGCTCTTGAATTTGCCATAAAAGGAAATTTACCAATTTTATAACCTATGTTTTCTTTTTTTAATTGCTCCTCGCTTTTGCCAACATAAGCAACCTCGGGGGACGTATAAACAACTCCAGGAATAATATCATAATTAACATGACCTGATTGGCCTGCAATTAATTCTGCAACTGCAATTCCTTCCTCTTCAGCTTTGTGAGCTAACATTGGGCCATCAATAACGTCACCTATTGCATAAATATTTTTAACATTTGTTTCAAAATTTTTATTTACTTTAACTCTTCCTTTTTCATCTAACTTTACACCAACTTTGTCTAAATTTAAGTTTTTAGTATAAGGTCTTCTACCTACAGAAATTAAAACGACATCAACATCATGCTTAACTTTTTGGCCATCATTTTGTGAAGTCTCAACTGTCACGCCATTAGAGTTTTTAGTTATTTTATCAACTTTAGTATTAAGGTTAAATTTTATACCTTGCTTCTTTAATATTTTCATAAATTCATTTGAAATATCTCGATCCATTCCAGGCGTGATGTGATCTAAAAATTCAACGACTGTGACTTCAGTACCAAGTCTTGACCAAACAGATCCCATTTCCAATCCTATATATCCACCACCAACAACAATCATTTTATTGGGGAGTTTGGGAATAGATAGGGCTCCAGTTGAAGAAAGAATTCTCTCTTCATCAAAGTCTACTCCAGGCAATGAAACTGGCTCAGATCCTGTACTGATTATTGTTTTATCAGTTTGAATTATTTTAGTGCCTTCAGAGCCTTCAATTTTTATTGATTTTTCATTCTCAAATGAACCTTTGCCTTTAAAATAAGTGACTTTGTTTTTTTTGAATAAAAATTCTACTCCTTTAGTCAAAACTGTTACGGCTTTATCTTTATTTTTCATCATTTTATCTAAGTTGAGTTTTATTTCTCCAGTCTCGATTCCAATCTTTTCAAAATTTTTAGCACTGTGAAATTTTTCAGATAAATTAAGCAAACTTTTTGATGGGATACATCCAATATTTAAACATGTCCCCCCTAAAGATCCTCTAGACTCTATGCATGCTGTTTTAAGTCCAAGTTGAGACAATCTAATTGCACAAACATATCCACCAGGGCCACCACCGATTACTGTAACATCAAATTTTTCTGACATATTATAAATTTAAAAATAACCTTCTTGGATCTTCTAAGTTTTCTTTAACAGTTTTTAAAAAACTTACAGATTCTTTTCCATCAATTATTCTATGATCATAAGACAATGCTAAAAACATTACAGGTCTAGCCTTTATCTCACCATCAACAACAACAGGTCTTTCAACGATATTATGCATTCCAAGAACTGCTGATTGTGGAGGGTTTAAAATAGGAGTAGATAACATTGATCCATACACACCTCCATTGCTAATTGTAAATGTTCCACCTTGAAGATCTTCTATAGTAAGACTACCATTTTTTGCTTTGTCTGACAGATCTTTTATGTTTTTTTCAATGTCCGCAAAAGACATTTCATC
>CACBHZ010000019.1 GCA_902539195.1 uncultured Pelagibacteraceae bacterium
TGATAATGAAGAGATTACATTTCTTGGATCTCTTATAATATAAATAACACCTAACGTATTTTCTTTATTAGTAAATTGATTACCATCTATTTTACAAAGTGCATTATGTGTTTTAAAAAATTTCAAACTTTTAGATTGATTAATCTTTTCTTGTTCCTTTATCCAATACTTCGAAGTATCGTAAGGCTGGTTGAATTTGTCTAAATACTTTCTAAAATATTTATTGCTTGGAAAAGAGTCTATTTTTTCTAAAAGGTCAAAATTAAACTCACCTGTTTTAGAGAAATAATAATTTGCTATTAAAGATCTCAACCAAGTATTTCCACTTTTGGGATATGAAGCTAACCAAATTATCATATTTTTTCTAAGTTAATAGCAGCTCCAACTGCTGGTATATTTTTTTTAAAGCCAAGATCTTTAATTAGAGAATCGTATCTACCACCTCTAATATTTAATTTCTCAGACTTTGATTTGATATCAATCTTAAATACCAAACCAGTGTAATATTCGAGATGCCTTCCAAAAGAAGAATTAAATTTTACATTTAATTTATTAATTTTATTTTTAGTTATTGGAAAATAATCATCCTGAACTCTAAGATTAATTTTATTTTTTTTAAAAAATAAATTTAACTTTTTAGATGCTTGATTAATAGGACATTCAATTTTTAAGTACTCTTTTAAAATTTTTACAACATTACTACCTTTTTTTGTTCGTCTTGGATCTTTAATTTTACTATCAAATCTTAATAATATTTCTTCTATTGATCTTCCGGCAACTTCTTTTTTTTGATTTCCATTAATCATTATAGAATATTTTTTTTTATCTATTTCAACAATTGTTGGGTCGATATCAGAGTTGGTCTCCAGTCGTTTTAGTAAATCATTAAAATATTTTTCTCTCCAAAAATGACGTTGTAATCTTAATTTCCATCTTGCCGGACAATCCAGTTTATCTAGTAGAAGCCTAAAAATTTCTATGTTACCTATTACTAAATTTCCACTATTATATTTAATTTTTGATAATGCTTTTAGTGAAGTTTCTATTATTTTTTTATCATCTTTTTTTTCAGTAAAAGATCCCAATATTTCAAAACCAATTTGGTTTCTGATAACAGAATCTTTTTTATTTAATCCTTTTCTAAATGCTTGACCACTATAGAAAATTTTTTCACTAGTTTTCTTATTATTATTTAAATATCTAACGCAAGATGCAATTGTTAAATCAGGTCTTAAACAAAGTTCATTTCCTAATTGATCATTGAAAGAAAATATAAACCTTTTGAAATTTTCTCCTGACCTTTCCAATATTAAATTCGTGTCAATAACTGTATCAAGATCAATATATTTATATCCATTCGACTTAATTACTTTTAAAATATTTTCAGATAAGTTTTTTGATCTCATCAATCAGGTTCTCCTTATCAAATGTAATTTGAGTATTTTCAGATTTTTTCCATTCTTCTCTAGATAAATTTCTTGATATTTCTTCTAAATTTGGGACTAATTTTTTTATAGTAATTTTATTATTTTTAAATTCATCATCTCCACAAAGAATTACAGCTGGCGAACTTCTTTTATCAGCATATTTTAATTGAGATTTCAAACCTGAGTCTCCCAGATAAACTTCAGATCTTATATTTTGATTTCTAAGTTGTGATAACAATTCATAATAATTAGAGAGATATGTTTCATCTAAAACACATATTATTATTGGTGAATTATTTTTTACCTCAATTTTGTTTAGCTGAACTAAAGCGTATAAAAGACGATCAAGGCCTATAGATACACCAGTTGCAGATAGATCTACTTTTTTAAACCGTGAAACTAAGGAATTATATCTTCCACCTCCACCAACTGATCCAAACTCCACTTCTTGGTTTTTTTGATTTTTAACTTTAAATGTTAAATTTGCCTCAAATATTGGGCCATCATAATATTCAAGTCCTCTAATAACTTCAGGAGAAAAAATTATTTGATCAGAATTAGACGAATAACTTATTCCATCTAATACTTTATTTAATTCATCAACACCTTCTTCAACTAATTTGTTTGGTATAGCTGACTTAATTTCATCTAAAGATTTCATATTTATAAAACTAACTATTTCTTCAGCTTGATTATCAGAGAGGTTTGCTCCAGTAGTTTTATCACCAGATTTGTCTTGACGTCCTGTTGTAAGTAATTGTTTAACACCATCAGTTCCAACTCTATCAAGTTTATCTATAGCTCTCAAAACAGTAAGTTGTTGTTTGCTTTCTGAAATTTTTAAATTTTCAATAAGTCCTTGAATTAATTTCCTATTACTTAATTTGATTTGATATTGATTTTTTTCTAAGCCGCAGAAATATAATGTGTCAGCTAAAAGATTGCACATCTCAGCATCTGCTAAAGGATTATTAGATCCAACAATATCGCAATCGGCTTGGGTAAACTCTCTAAATCTACCTGGGCCAGGTTTCTCATTTCGCCATACATTACCGATCTGATATCTTTTAAAAGGATTTGAGATATTTAAATAATTTTGAGATACATATCTTGCTAATGGGGCAGTTAAATCATAACGTAATGATATCCAACTATTATTTTCCTCTTGAAAACCAAATACACCAGAGCTTGGCCTATCTTCATCTGGTAAAAATTTTCCTATATTTTCTGATATTTCAAAACTTGGGGTTTCTAGCTTAGAAAAACCAAATTTTAAAAAATTTTCCTCAATCTTAGCAATTAAATTTTCTTTTAACGCTAATTCTTTACCATATCTATCAACAAAACCCGAAGGGGTATTTGCAGATAATTTTTTTTCTTTATTCATTTTTTGGTACACGGGGACAGATTCGAACTGTCGACCTTCGGTTCCACAAACCGCTGCTCTAACCAACTGAGCTACCCGTGCTCCTTCTATTGTTTTATACTAAATGTGGATAAAATTAAATTTATAAATGATTAAATTGCTAGCTTGCAGCCAGCATGAAAATGATGTCTGTGAGTTTCTCTGTTGATAATAACGAATTTAATCATTGCTGAGTAAGTAGCATTTTTTTTTTTAAATGCAAGCAAGAAAATGCTTTGCACAGGAATAGCTATGTTTTTTAACATATGCTATTCATGTACAAATATTTTTGATGAATTAAATTTTATTAACCTAATTTTTTCAAATTTACAGCGCTTGGACCTTTTTCGCCATCTTGAATTTCGAATTCTATAGCATCGTTTTCATTCAAAAATCTTAGCCCTGCTTCTCTAACTGCGCTTGCATGAACGAAACAATCTTTTTCTCCGTCTTCTCTCTCAATAAAACCGTAGCCCTTCTTACCGTTGAACCACTTTACTTTACCTTTTAATGTACTCATACTTTAGTTGCTCTTTCTTTGTTATTATATAATTAGCTATAAATAGCTGATGGATAGGTATTAGATTTTAATTTTGAATGCAAGCATAATGATGGATATTAATACCACATGGGAGTGGTGGCTTCGGCGGGACTCGAACCAGCGACACAAGCCTTTTCAGGGCTCTGCTCTACCAACTGAGCTACGAAGCCATATTAAGATCTAAAAATTATACGACCCTTTGATAAATCGTATGGAGATACTTCCAATTTCACTCTATCACCTTGTAAAACACGAATACGATTTTTTCTGAGTTTTCCTGCCGTGTGAGCTGTAACGTTATGACCATTGTCAAGTTTAACTCTAAACATGGCATTAGGAAGAAGATCTGTTACCACACCTTCAAACTCCAACGTATCCTGTTTACTCAAATTATTATCTCCTCATTCTAGATTTAATACTTTGAGCATGATTGTCTAGTTCTTCATACTCAGCGAGATGTGTAGCGGATTCTCCTAATTTCTCAATACCTTTTTTTGTAAGTGTTATATGGCTAATTTTTTTATAAAATTCACTAAGATTTAATCCAGATGAAAATTTTGCAGATCCTAAAGTAGGCAATACGTGGTTTGAACCAACATTATAATCTGAGACAGCCATTGGAGAATACTTTCCAATCATAATACTTCCTGCATTATGAATTTGATTTAAATATTTTTTGTAATTAGCTAAATTAATTTCTAAGTGTTCTGGAGCAACTTCATTAATTGCTTCTATTATTTGCTTATCACTTTGAGCTAATACAATTAATCCATTATTTTTTAAACTTTTCAAAACAACTTTTTTTCTATGAACTTTTTTTATACTTTCTTTTATTTCTTCATTAAATTTATTTATTAATTTTTTATCTTTTGTAATTAAAATACACTGAGAGTTTACATCATGTTCTGCTTGTCCAATCATAGATGTTATAACTTGACTTAGATTAGTTTTACCATCTGCTAAGACACAAATTTCACTGGGTCCAGCAACCATTCCTTCAGTCCCAACATCACCAAAGACTTCGCGCTTACTTCTTGCAACATAAATATTTCCAGGCCCAACAATTTTATTAACTTTTTGAATATATGCTAAACTTGCTATAGCTTGGGCACCACCCATTGAGTAGATTTCCTTAATTCCAACTTTTTTAGCTGCATAAAGAACAGCGGGATTTAATTTTCCATTAAGTTTTGGATTAGCCAAAACAATTCTTTTTACACCAGAAATTTTTGCAGGCACTGCATTCATTAATAATGTGGATGGTAAATTAGCTGGTACATAAATTCCTACAGACTGTAGTGGCACATGCTTATATTCAAGTTTATTTTTAAAATTATCTATATACTTAATATCTTTTGGTTTTTGGAGTGAATGAAACTTAAAAATTCTATTATAGGCTAAATCGATACTTTTTTTAATCTTAGGTTCTAATGTATTAATTGCTTTGTTAACTTTATCTTTTGAAGGAACTATTTCTATATTTTTACTAAATTTTTTCTCATACTTTAAAAGTGCTTTTCTTCCATTAATTTTGATGTCTTTTAAAATTTTTGGAACTATCGAAGTGTCTACTGCATTCCCTGATCTCCTTTTATCCAAAAAAGATACTAATTCACTTTTATAATTTTTTTTCTTAAAATTAATTACTTTTATCATTTTAAATTTTTTGGTCTTCTAACGTTACATCAATAACTTCTGTGGACAGTGTTATAATTCCATTTTTTGAAAATAACAGAACTATTTCAAAATTTTCTTTCTTTTTAAAAATATCAATTGCGAATAACTCTAAAGTTAAATCTGCATTGGACTGGTTAATGTTTTTAGACTTGGAACTTTCAATAAATTCAAATTTTATAACACTATTAATAGGTTTGTCACTATTTGTCTCCTTATCTATTCTTAAAACAGAGAGTAAAAAAATTTTTGTAGATGGTAAATATTTTATATCAGAAATTTTGACTTTAGACTCTGCACATATTGCTGATATAATTTGTAAATCATCTGGAGATTGAGCGATTACCTTCTTTAAAAAATTATTCACTAAGATATTCTTTTTATTTTTACCCCAATTTTTTTTAATTTATTTTCAATTTTTTCATAACCCCTATCTAGATGATATACTCTATTTATAATAGATGTTCCTCTTGAAATAAAAGCTGCTAAAACCAAGGCTACTGATGCCCTTAAATCACTAGACATTAACTCAGCTCCCTCTAGATTATTAGTTCCTTCAATAATTGCCTTGTTACCTTTAATATTTATTTTTGCACCTAATCTTTTTAATTCTGGAACATGCATGAATCTGTTTTCAAATATATTTTCTTCAATTGTGCTTTTCCCATTTGCTCTCATTAATAATACCATAACTTGAGCTTGCAAATCAGTGGGGAAGTTTGGATATTCTCCAGTTTTTAAAAAATCTAAACTTCTAATTTTTTTAGGTCCCTTAATTTGAATTGTATTTTTTGTGGTTTTTATCATTGCACCAATTTTTTTAAGTAAATTTATCTCTGTATTGATAATTTTTGGCTCGAAGTTTTTAATTTTTAAGTTTCCACCATTCAAACATGCGGCAACACAAAAAGTGCCTGCTTCAATTCTATCATTCATGATTGAGTAAGTTGTACTTTTTAATGTTTTAACACCCTCTATTTTTAGAGTTCTTTTGCCAATCCATTTGATCTTGGCACCTGCTGTTTTAAGAAAATTTGTTAGATCCTTTATCTCAGGCTCTATAGCACAATTCTTTATTGATGTTATTCCTTTTGCAAGACAAGCAGCAAGAATTGAATTTTCGGTAGCTCCAACAGATATTTTTGAAAATCTTATTTCTGAACCAACTAATCCTTCCTGAGCTTTTGCATTAACATATCCTTTTTCAATTTGTATTTTAACTCCTAACTTTGATATAGCTTTTAAATGTATATCTATTGGTCTTACTCCTATACTGCAACCGCCTGGGCTACTTACTTTTGCTTTTTTATTTTTTGCCAATAAAGGACCAAGAACTAAAATTCCTGCTCTCATTGTTTTAACAAGAGAATAAGGTGCAAAAAAATTATTTTTTTTTCCTTTTGAGATTGTCGCGATTTTTTTATTATTTTTAAAGCTAATTTTTTTTCCTAATGATTTTAGCAAATTAAGCATTGTATCAATATCTTTAACTCTTGGAAGATTTTTAATTGTTACATTTCTATCAAAGAGTAAAGTCGCAGCGAGTATTGGTAGAGCAGCATTTTTACTTCCAGAGATTGATACCTCTCCTCTGATCTTAGAGGGACCTTTAATTTTAAATTTATCCATTTTAAATTTTGGGAAGCGTTACCCCTTTTTGACCCATATATTTTCCATTTCTATCAGCATATGAAACATCGGGTTTCTCATTCCCTCTTAAAAATATAAATTGAGCCACACCCTCATTTGCATATATTTTGGCTGGTAATGGAGTTGTGTTAGAAAATTCAAGGGTCACATGGCCTTCCCATCCTGGTTCCAAAGGTGTTACATTAACAATTATTCCACATCTAGCATAAGTAGACTTACCTAAACAAATGACTAGGACATCGCTAGGAATTTTAAAATATTCGACAGTTCTTGCTAAAACAAAAGAATTTGGTGGAATAATACATTCATCAGATTGTTTCGTTACAAAATTTGTTGGTTTAAAATTTTTTGGGTCTACAATTTCAGAGTTAACGTTAGTAAATATTTTAAACTCATTAGATACTCTCGCATCGTACCCATATGAAGAAACACCAAATGAAATTTTTCCTTCCCTTATTTGTTTATCTTCAAATGGTGAAATCATTGCTTGTTCTTTCGCCATTTTGATTATCCACTTATCTGATTGCACTGACATTTATTTATTTTTTTTATTTTTTTTTTGAAAAATTTTTCTTTTTCTTAAGTTTTTACGCAAAGCTTCTTCGAGTTTAGCTTTTTTATCCTTCTTACTGTCCATCTTGATTACTTTTTGTCTGGATTGGTAAGGTGATCCAAAGTTATTACTTGATCGATTGGTATTGTTTTATCCTCTGGACTTTTGGGATCTCCTTGTTTGGCTATTTTTTTTGCTCTTTTTTCAGCAAGCTTTTTTTCTCTTTTAGCTTGCTTCTCCATAGCCTTAGCTCCTCTTGTCGATTTATAGTCGTAGTGAATTCCCATATCATTTACCTAATTTAGATATACCTGATTTTTGTAAAAAATTAAGGCATTTATTTGAAAAAAACAATTTTATACACTAATTATAAATAAAAAATGCCCTCATAGTTAAATGGTATAACACATCCATGGTAAGGATGAGTTTCCAGTTCAATTCTGGGTGAGGGCACCAGTTATTAGTAGAATTTTTTTTTGATTAAATATCCAGTTAAAACTAAAATTATCATGCAAATTACTGGGACATAAATATCAGGAGTTAAAATTATTTCAAATATGTTTGGAAGTTCTTGATTGTTTTCGATTACTTTATTTAGGCCAGCACCAAGCGAAGCCCCAACAAATAATTGAGGTGTCATTCCAATAACAGATCCTATAAAGAAATTTCTAATTTTAACATTAAATAATGTTGGCAAAATATTTGAAATAAAGAAAGGTATACCACCAACAAATCTATATATCAGAAAAAAAGTAAATTCATTTTTTTTAAATTTTTCGGTAAGATTAGAAAACCTTGAAGAAAATTTTTTTTCAATTAAATCTTTAAAAAAATAATTTGCAAAAATATACAAAAATGTTGCGCCAATAGATAGACCAAATACTATAATAATTGTCCCAATCCATTTCCCAAATACAAATCCTCCAACTAAAAAAACTGGGGAACCAAATCCTAAAAGCATAACCCAAATAATTACTCCAATAAAAAATACGATGCTAGCAATTAAAAGATTGGAATTTTTGATATCATTTAATTTATCTCTATTACTTTTTATAAGTTCAAAACTAGAAAAATCGTCAAATGAGAAATAGCTAAAAAAAAGCAACAAAAAGCCAGTAACTATTGAAAGATATATAATACCAAGAATAATTTTTAATTTATTTTCATTTTCCATTTTGTTCTAATTTATTAAAAATCGCTGTACTTATATACATTAAATTGTATAACTACCGAAATTTAATAAAAAAAAAGCCTTAATATGAAACGTACATATCAACCTAGTAAAAAAGTGAGAAAAAGAAGGCATGGTTTTAGATCTAAAATGAAGACAAAAGGTGGAAGAAAACTAATTAGAAGAAGAAGAAGTAAAGGCAGAAAAAAACTCACTGTTTAATGCAGGTTAAATTAAAAAGTTTATATAAAAATGAGGATTTTAAATTTATTTTAAATGGCAATAAAATCTCAAATAGATATTCAACAATTTTTTACAGGAGATTAGAAAATAAAAGTAATAAACATTTTAATATAAGTTTTATTACAAAAAAAAAGATTGGAACAGCTGTTATAAGAAATAAAATTAAAAGAAGATTAAGAAATATTATGAATGAGGCTTTAAGAAAAATTAAAATTAATCTTAACTATAGTTATTTGTTAATTGCTAGAAAATCTATTTTAGAGGATAAATACAATTTTATTAAAATTAAACTTTTTAGTGAGTTTAAAAAAATTAGATAGTTATGATTAAAAAAGGATTAATATATTTAATTAATTTTTATAAATATTTGATTTCACCAGTTATAGGTAATAATTGCAGATATCTTCCAACTTGTTCAGAGTATTTTATTGATAGTTTAAATGAATATGGTGTTTTAAAAGGTTGTTACAAAGGCATTAAAAGAATTTTATCTTGTCATCCTATAAAATTTTTAGGAGGAGGACATGGGTATGATCCGGTGAAGAAAAAGAATATTAAATAATGGATACCAGAAACGTAATAGCGGCAATTTCGTTAAGTGCAGCAGTAATAATTCTCTATGGATTATTTTTTGCTCCACCAAGTCCTGATCCGACGCAGATAACAAATAATGATCAAAATAAGAACAATCTTCAGCTAAATGAGGCACCAAAAATAGAGCAAAATATTGAGAATAATAAAATTTCTAGATCGGACGCAATTAATAAAGTTGAAAGGATACTTTTTGAAAATGAAAATATTAAAGGTTCTATTTCTTTAGAGGGATCATTAATCGATGACCTGATCTTTAAGAAATATACTGAAACATTAGACTCTGATGAAAATGTAGTTTTGCTTAATCCTAAAGAGTCTGAAAATGGTTATTATATAGAAACAGGTTGGGCTATAAATAATAAAGATATCGAAGTTCCTAATTCAAATACAAAGTGGGAAGTTGTTGGCAATAAATTACTAACACCGAACAGTCCAATTAAAATAGTATGGAATAATGAGCAGAATATAACTTTTGAGAAAGAAATAAGTATAGATGATAAATTTTTATTTACTGTTAACCAAAAAATTACGAATAATACTCAAAATACTTATAACTTTTATCCCTACGGACAAATTATTAGAAACCTAGCTCCTGATGTAACTGATTTTTATATATTGCATGAGGGTTTATTAGGTGTTTTTGATGATAATCTTGTTGAAGAAGATTACGATGACATAAAAGATAAAAAGTACTCTGTAAATGCTAACAAAGGATGGATGGGTATTACAGATAAATATTGGATAACAAGTTTAATCCCAGAAAGTAATAAAAGTTTTAGGTCAGATTTCGATTATAAAAATAAATTTAAAGCTAACTTCATAGAGACAGCTGCAACAGAAGTCAGGGCTAATGAAAGTAAAACTAATCAGGTAAAAGTGATTATTGCCGCAAAAGAAGTAGATGTTGTTGATGGTTATGCGGAAAAACTAAATATTAATAAATTTGATTTAGCAATTGATTGGGGTTTCCTATATTTTTTAACAAAACCAATATTCTTAATATCAGATTATTTCTTCAAATTAACTGGCAACTATGGAATTGCGATTATATTAATTACCGCTTGTATAAGAATTTTATTTTTTCCTCTCGCTAACTACTCATTTAGATCAATGGCAAAAATGAAAGTTCTTCAACCCGAAATGGTAAGACTTAAAGAGCTTCATAAAGAAGATAAAATGAAGTTACAACAAGAAATGATGGCGCTTTATAAAAGAGAGAAGGTGAATCCTGTAAGTGGGTGTTTGCCTATTTTAATTCAAATACCATTCTTTTTTGCAATTTATAAAATGTTGTTTGTTACAATTGAAATGAGACATCAGCCTTTTTTTGGTTGGATACATGATCTAAGTGAAAGAGATCCTACAAGTTTATTTAATCTATTTGGTTTGTTGCCATATGATGTTCCATCATTTTTAATTATTGGCGCTTGGCCAGTAGCAATGGGTGTAACAATGTGGATGCAACAAAAACTTAATCCAACACCACCAGATCCGATTCAGCAAAAAATTTTCATGTTTTTTCCAGTATTCTTAACAGTTATACTTGCACCATTTCCATCTGGATTAGTTATATATTGGACAATTAACAACGTGCTTACAATGGCACAACAGTATGTAATTATGAAAAGAACTTCAGTTAAAACAGTTTAATTGATGGAATTAGATAAGATTATTCCAACAGATGGTCCTAATATTAATGAAGTTGAAAAATATATAAATAAATATCAGTCTGAGGTTATAGTAATTAAATGTGGTGGATCTGTTTTATTAGATAAAAAACTATTCAATCAGTTCATAGAAGATATTTCAGTAATAAACAAAATTGGTTTATCAGCAATAGTCGTCCATGGTGGAGGTAAGAATATTAAAAAAAAATTAGACGAAAAAAATATTGAAACAAGATTTATCAATGGGCTTAGGGTTTCAGACGAAAAAACAATAAGTTATATAGAAGAGGCTTTACTAGAGCTTAATTTAGAGATTTTACATGAATTAAAATCTAAAAATACAAATGTTTGCTCAATATCACCTAAAGAAAATAATGTAATTAATATTATTCCTGAAAGTAAAGAATTGGGATATGTTGGTACACCAAAAAAAATTAATAAAGAGAAAATATTAAATTTTATTAATAATAAACAAATTCCAATTGTTGTCCCTTTAGGAGTGGGCGATGATGGTAGAATTTACAATATTAATGCAGATGTTGCGGCAGGTTCAATTGCAAAAGAGATCGATGCTAGACGACTTCTTTTAATGACAGATGTTGAAGGGGTTCTCGATAAAAATCAAAAACTAATATCTGAAATTAATCTAAATAGAGCTAACGAGATGTTAAAAAATAATATTATATCTGGAGGCATGATACCAAAAATAAATACTTGTTTAGATGCAATATCTAATGGTGTTAGAGGCGTTGTTATTGTTGATGGGAGAAAACCACATTCAATACTATTTGAGTTATTTTCTGATAAAGGTGCAGGAACATTAATAAGAAAATGAATAATCTAAAAAATATAAAGAATATTTTGTTCGATTGTGATGGTGTTTTATATAATGATTTAGAAGCAGTTTTTGGCCAAGTTAGTAAGAGAATGACAAAATATATTTCGAATAAACTTAACTTAGACCTTACAAAAGCCAAAGAATTACAAAGAGATTATTTTCATAAATACAACACAAGTTTAAATGGATTGATGATACATCATGATATACCACCAGAAGAATTCTTGGAGTATGTTCATGATATTGATCTCTCATTTATGGAAAAAGATCTTGTTTTAAGAAATGAGCTTGAAAAGATAAATCTAAATAAATTCGTATTCACAAACGGAAGTAGAGCGCACGTAAAAAATATAGTCAAAACCCTTGGTATAGAAGACCAATTTAAAGATATATTTGATATCGTAGACGCAAAATATCACCCAAAGCCTGAAGCCAAAGCTTTTGATCTTATGGTTGATAAATTTAAGATTAATCCAAAAGAAACTCTTTATATTGAGGATATAGCTAAAAATTTATCAATAGGTAAAGAGCGGGGGACTATAACAGCTTGGCTTATCAATAATGAATACTGGGGTAAAAAAGAGTCTGATAAAGATTACATCGACTATAAAATCGAAAATCTCTCTTTATTTTTAAAAGAAATAAGGTTATTAAAAAACTCACAAAATTATGAGTATTGAAAAAATTATAAATGAAGCTTGGGAAAATAAAGACCAAGTAAACCAAAATTCAGATAAATCTTTAAAGGATGCTGTTAATCAAATTATCAATGATCTAGACAGTGGAAAAGCAAGAGTAGCTGAAAAGATCAATGGTGAATGGGTTACTCATCAACATCTCAAAAAAGCTATCATGTTAAGTTTTCGAATGCATAGAATGGATATCATGGCGGG
>CACBHZ010000020.1 GCA_902539195.1 uncultured Pelagibacteraceae bacterium
ATTAAATTTTAATGAAGTTCCAAGCCCTTATCTTTGGATACATGGTGCATCAGCTGGGAATGGTGAATTTGTAAATTCATTAGCCATATTTTTAGGTACGGATAATTTTGGTACATTATTACAATTATTCTCATTGTTATATTTTTTATTATTTTTAGGAGAAAAAACAAAAAATAACAAAAAGTTGGTTTTTTTGTATATTTTTATTCTTTCTTCACCAACTTTATTACAATTAATTTCTGGACCTAAATTTTTATTATTTCCACAAGTTATAACAGCAATGGCTTTGTATTTAATTTTAGAAAAAAAAAAAATAGAAATTATAGATTTTGTATTTATTAGTACCTTATTGATGGGTGCAACTCAATTTAAGTTATCCTTTATATTATCTGGATTTATTATAGGGATATTCCTTTTTTATAAATCTTTTATAAATAATAAGACTACAACTTTAAGCTTTAGTATTCTTTTATTTGTATTTTTTTTTATTCCTACAATTTTTTGGAACTATATCCAATTAAATGATTTTAGTTATCATAATATATTTTCATCTATGCCTATTGAGGCAATTGACTCTCTACAAAACTATAGAGAAAACTTTAATTATATATATCCATTTAATCTTTTTCTGCCAAATTCAATTAGCTCGATAACTTCAATTTTAGGATTCCAATCTTTAATTTTATTTTTTATTTTAAAACCTAAAAAGGAAATAAATATATTCATAGTAATACTAATAATAACTGTGATTATGCAATACTTTCTAAGCATGAATGAAGCCAGAATATATTATGAGTTTATTCTTTGGTTTTCAGTTGCAATTTATTTTTTAAAAGATCAAAAAATTAATTATAATTTTCTGTCAAAAATAATTCTAATTCAATTCTGTGTAGTTATTTGTATGGCTCTTTATTTTGCCCTAATTTCATTACCATCTATTTTTTCTAATGAATATCGAGATAAATTTATGATTAAAAACTCTTTTAAATATGATGCAGTTAAATGGGTTAATGATGTATTACCAGAAAACGCAAAAATTATTTCAGGATTAAGATCGCATTCTTTATATAAAAATGAATTTGTACCTACTGATTGGCTGTCATTTGGTATTTCAAAAAATAACTTATCAGGATATTTAAATATTATAAAAGAAAAAAAAATTGATTACATAGTATTAAGAGAAAATTCTCAATTTTTTTCCGTTATGAAAAATTGTATTGGTGATAAATATTTACAGTCTCCTGAATTTACTGTAAGCACTAGAAATCCACTAAATAGAGGGTTTAAATATACAGTTTCCATATTTGAGTTTAAACATGAAAATATACTGAGTTGTGTTGAATAAAAATATTAAAATTGCAATTATTGGCGCTGGTTGGTTTGGATGTCATATAGGTTACAAATTAAAACAAAAAAAATTTAAGATTCAAATTTTTGAAAAAGGTAAAGATATTTTTGAAAATGCATCTGGAAATAATACTAATAGATTACACTTAGGCTTTCACTATCCGAGATCTATTAAAACTAGGAAAATGTCTAGTGATGGATATAAAAAATTTATGAAACAATATCCCAATCTATCTATCAAACTACAAGAAAATATATATGCAATCGCAGATGATTCAAAGAACAAAACAAGTTCAAATACTTTCAAAAATTCAATGATTAAATCTAAGCTAAAGTTTAAAGAATATGAAGTTTCAAAAACAGATTTAAAAAATGTTATTAAAACATTCAACACCAATGAAAGGCAGATTGATCATTACAAAGCAAAAAATTTTTTTCTATCCAAATTAAAAAAAAACATTTTTCTCAAACATAACATAAAAAAAATATCAAAAGTAGATAAGCAATATAAAGTTAATAATCAATTATTTGACTATGTGATAAATTGTACAGGTCAACAATCTTTTGAATTAAATAATCTAAATTTAACTTATGAGCATTGTGTAATATCATTATACAAGTCAAAAAAAAAAAATCATAAATCTTATACAATCATGGATGGACCATATTATACTTTAATAAGATGGAATAAAAATATGTTTGTTTTATATTCAGTCAAAAATTCAAGATTGTTAATATCAAAGAATTATAAAAAAGTAGAAAAATCTTATTTAAATTTTAAAACAAAAGATGAAAAAAAAATAAAAGAAAATTTAGTAAAAGGATTTTTCAAGTTTTATCCAAATTTTAAAAATAACTTTAAGTTTGTTAAAAATTTACATATGATTAGAACAATTATTAAAAATAAAAAAGATGCACGTATATGTTTAGTAAAAAGTAAAAACAACTTTATAAATGTGGTATCAGGTAAAATAGACCATATTTTTTACGCTTTTGATGAGGTTTTGAAATGTATAAAAACATATTGATAACTGGCGGAACTTCAAAAATTAGTATTCATTTAAAAAAAATGATCCCAAAGAGTTACAATATATTTGCTCCAAAAAGAAATGAATGGGATTTGTCAGATTTAAATTTTGATAGAGAAAAAATTGAATTAATAAAAAAATGTGACAAAATATTTTTGTGCCATTCAACATTGAGTAACAAAAAACATCTTTTAAAGAAAGATAGTGAAATTCACAATCAACTTAATATAAATTTATTGTCCAAAGTAAAGATTTGTGAAATTTCTCTAAAATATAACCCAAAAGCTAGAATAGTAATTATCGGGTCAGAGAGTGGTATAAAAGGTTCATATGATATTGTTTATGCATTATCAAAAGCATCCATTAACAAGTATGTTGAAGAGAGAAAAATTTTTAAAAAAGGGCAGCAATTAATTTGTATTGCTCCCTCAACCATTGTCGATGGCAAAATGACCTTAATGCGCAAAGATAAAAATAATGTTCGTAAATCAATAAATAATAATCCTAAGAAAAGAGGTATTTATGCCAAGGAGATTTCAAAACTGATTTATGATCTTTCCTTTAGAAATACAGATTATATCACAAATACTGTCATCAATATAAATGGTGGTAAGTTTTCAAGAATGTAAATCTTTTAAATAATATCAGGCTAATTATTCTCATCTAATTCCAAAAGTGACACAAAAAAGGAATTTGCTATTATATTAATCCCCAATATTGCTATCAAACTTGAAAATATGAAATTATAATTCTCCTCAAAATAAATCAAATCAAAGAAATTAACAGCAATAGGAGAAATAATCATTATTGATCCTATTAATATAGCTAATCTCAATTTAAATAACCTAAAAAATTTATTTAACAATTCGCCTTTATAAATAAATATTTGTTTAGCTCTTAATGTAGAATGTATACCAAGCATAAAAAATTGTACTGATAAAAATAACAATAGAAAATTTATCAAAATTAACTTTTTCGTCTCAATACCAAAAATACTTAAATTAAAAAAAGTGATTACAATCATTAATAGCAAAAAAATTCCGCTTGGTATAAAAAATAAAAGCTTAGGGCTGCAAATCATAATAAATTTTAATGTTTTTAGTCCATCAGATATTGTTTTTAAATGACTTTTGGCGATCTTTCTGCCATCTTTAAAAAGAGTAATTGGAATTTCACTCATTTTAGCATTATTAATTTTTGATTTTATTAAAATTTCTAAACAAAAAACCATACCTGTAGAAAAAAAATTAATTTTTTTGAAAAATTTATTTCTAAGTATTTTCATCCCACAATAAACATCATTAAAGGGTATTTTATATAAAACTTTTGTTAAAAATGAAAATATTGGATTACCAATGTATCTATGGGTTATAGGCATTGCTCCCGATTTGATTTGTCCTCCACCTCTTGGGAGTCTACATCCTTGAATTATATCGTAACCTTTTTTAATTTTTTTATAAAATCTTGGTAGATCATTAAGATTGTAACTATCATCAGCATCAGCAATTAAAATAAATTTTCCTTTTGATTTTTTTATTCCAGCCCTTAAAACATTTCCATATCCTTTATCTTTAACATTAATCACTGTTGCACCAAGTTTTTTCGCAATTTCAATAGATCCATCATTACTTCCATTATCTGCAACAATTATTTCCCCTTTAATTTTAAGATTTTTGATTTGTTTTCTTGCTTTTTTTATACAAGTTCCAACAGTTTCTGACTCATTTAAACACGGAAGAACAACAGATATTTCCATAAAAAATGTTTATTAAACTTTATTGAGTTTAATTCAATTAAAATAACAATTTATTTAAAAAAAACTTATTCAAATTTTTATACTTTCAAAGCTACTTTATTTAAAACACACTAAATTATAAGCAAAAATTCGTAATTAAATTAATGATATTAAATATTTCTATCATTTTAAATCCGTTATAAGGTAAGATTTGTTTTCAAAAATTATTTAAATTAAATGATATATATATCTCACAGAGGAAATCTTAATAAGATTAATCAAAAAGACGAAAATAAACCATCCTACATATTAAATGCGCTGGATCAAAAATATAATGTGGAAGTTGATATATGGTTTTCAAATGGAAAGTTTTACTTAGGTCACGATAATCCGGTGTATGAAGTTGATTTAGAATTTATCAAGAAAAATGGATTATGGTTCCATGCAAAAAATATAGAGGCATTTCATGAGTTATTACAACTTAATCTAGTTTGTTTTTGGCATCAAAATGATGATGTTACCTTGACAAGCAATGGATATATTTGGACCTATCCTGGAAAACAATTAACAATTAATAGTATTTGCGTGTTACCAGAATTACATAAAATTCAAAAATTTAATTGTGCTGGAATATGCTCAGATTTTATTCAACATTATTTTGAAAATTCAAAATAAGCTATATTCTATTTATAAAATAATTTTTTAATTTTAAATAATATTTTTTTGATAAACGCAATGTGATTACTTTTAAAATTTTAATAAAATTAGATATTATCCTTTCATAATCAAAATAAATTTTTTCACCAGAAAGACTTTTAAATTCTTTCTCAGTGTATGCATAATATACACTGCTTGAAAAAAAACCTATGGGATATTTATATCCATTAATACCAATTTTAGTATTTCTATACATCGCGAATAGATTTGAGAAAACCTCGTCGTGAATTATTTTATTTTCTTTATTAAAATCAAATGCATTTTTTAAATTAATTTTAATTTTTTTTTTTATGAACGATAAAAATAAATATTGTTCGCATGTATATTTTGATAAAATTGGTATGTTATTTTTTCTCTCAACTTTATTATTTTTAAAATATGTCATTTGATTTTCACTCATTAAAGGAATATCAAATAAATCAATCAAATCTTCAGTTAAACCAGCAAAAAAATTGTCGCTTGGATGAAAAAGAAGTTTAAGTTCTCTATCTGGATTAATTGCCATATTAGAAGGAATAATAATCTTTTTTCTTGCGTAGTTACAATCTGACGTATTTATAACTCCTAGTAAGTTTAGTAAATTATTTGATTGCAAATACATATCACTTCTTAATTTTACTGAAAATTTTGTCTTCGATGAAACTAGTCCCCTTAATGAAGATACAATCATTCTGTTTATATTATTTAAAACCTTACCATCCTCGTAGTAAAGGTGTTTTGCTCCCGGATCATCAGTCTCAATTTTTTCATCAATATTTAAGTTTTGGGAATTTGAATTTTTCCATGTTGATAATATAATTTTACTATCTGGAAAATATTTTCTTATCGATTCACAAGATTTTTTTGTAGTATGTCCTTCACTTATTATAGGCCCTTGTAGAACAAATGTTATTTCCTTACTTGGAATTTTTTTTAAACTATTATCCATTATAAATTAATAATTCTTTTATCAACAATCATAAATCAATTAATTGATTATATGAATAATTTGATTAAGTTCTTTTAAACAATAAAATACATATAATTTTATATAGTTAAAATCATAATTAAAAAAAATGAATAAAAATATTGAACTAATTATACCAGTAGCAGGTCCAAATTCTGAATTTGAAAAAATGGGAAACCATAAATTGTTGTTAGATGTATATAATAAAAAATTTATACAATGGGTTCAGATCTCAAGACCATACGATATTTCTAAAGGAATATTTATCTTTAATAAATATCAAGAAAAAAAATATAACTTAATTAAAAATGTTTCTAATGCATTAGGGAAAAAAATTAAATTTAAATTGTTAAATCGATATACAGATGGTGCTCCACAGACAATAATGTCAATAAGGGACTTAATTCCAAAAGACAAGTCAATTTTGATTGATCTTTTAGACCAATATTTAGATTTGAGAGGATTTTATAATTTTTGCGTAAAAAATAATTCAGATGGTTGTATTCCTATATTTCAGTCACTCTATTATAATAGAGGATATGCAATTCTTGATGCAAAAAAAAATATAAAGAAAGTTTCTGAAAAAGATAAAAAGCCAATATCAACAAACTCAACGGCGTGCATAAGTTATTTTAAAAGAGCTCAAGATTTTTTTTATTTTTGTGATTTGATGATAAGAAGAAAAAAAAAATCAGCTGATGGAAAGTATATGGTTAGCCTAGTTTATAATGAGATGATTAAAGAAAATTATAAAATTAAAGGCTATGATTGTGAATTTATTGCTTCACTAGGAAGCATTAATAGCCTAAGATCATTTAGTGAAAACTGTAGGTTGGTAAATTATTAAAATAAGTATGAAAAAAAAATTTGATAATTTCTTATTTAATGAAAGTGTTGACCCTTCAAAATATTTTATCGCAAAGTATTTTTTGAAAAGCAATGATATGCTAAAGGCAGCTAAGGGAATAGCAATTGGCCAATCTATTGGTAATCCAAATGTAAGGTTAGATGGTGAGACCACAGAGTTGTTAGATAATCATTTAGCAATAATATTAGATCATCCGGAAAATTTAAAACGTAAAAAAAATGGGATTGTTAAAATTGCTTTCCCAATAGAAAATTTCAATCTTGAGGAAGATGGTATTACACAATTAACTTGTACGGTTATGGGTGGACAGATGGACATCGAAGAAATTTTGAGTTGTAGATTATTAGATTTAGATTTACCTGAAGTATTTTTAAAAACTTTTAAAGGTCCAAAAATTGGAATGGCAGATATAAAAAAAAGAACTAAATGTTTAGACAGGCCTCTTCTTGGCGGAATTGTTAAACCTAAAACAGGACTTGATATACATACTTTAAAACAAGTATGTAAAAATATGGTAAAAGGTGGTGTTGATTTTATAAAAGAAGACGAAATTTTAGGCAATCCCTCATGTTGTCCATTTGAGGAGAGAGTTAAAATAGTAAATGATGTTGTACAAAACGAGGCAGCTAAATTAAGTAAAGAAGTTTTTTATGCTCCATGTGTAAATTCTGATTTACCGTATTTATTAAAAAGAGTTGAATTTCTAGCTAAGCAAAACATCAAGGCTTATCATCTTAATATTTGGTCAGGAATAAATATGTATAAATATTTGAGAAGTTATGATTTTGATATTGCAATGTTCTATCAAAAAAGTGGTGATAGAGTATTAACAGACATAAATAACGCTTACTCGATATCTTGGGGCGTGCTTTTGAAATTAGCAAGAATATCTGGTGCGGATTTTATTCACGCAGGAATGTGGGGAGGGTATCTATCTGATACGAAAGATGATTTATCAGATTGGCTATCAGTATTAACTTCAAAGCATTTTTTAGGTTTTAAAAAAACAGTTCCATCATTATCATGTGGTAGCCATCCTGGTCTAGTTGACTCAACAATAAAAAACTTTGGTAATAATGTGATGATGAGTTTAGGAGGATCTTTACATGGTCACCCAAATGGTACTGTATCAGGTGCAAAAGCTATGAGACAAGCATTTGATCTTAATATAAATACAAAATTAGATAAATCAAAATTACTTGAATTTAATCAAGCTATTGAAAAATGGGGATATTTAAATGATTAATATAGTAGTGCCTATGGCTGGGCGTGGACAGCGATTTTTAGATAAAGGTATTTTGACCCCAAAACCGTTAATTAAAATTGATAATGATCCATTTATATCACATGTAATAGATAGTGTTTATTTTGAAAAGGCTAATTATTTTTTTTTGATAAGGGATAAGCATTTAAAAGAAAATAACTTTGATGAGATTTTTAAAAAAAAAAAAATTAATTATAAAATTATTCCAATTCATTCAGATACCGAAGGAGCCGCATGTACAGTTCTACTGGGCCTAAAAGAAATGGATACCAACCTTCCGTTAATTGTAAAAGATTGCGATCAATTAATGAATTGGTCTCAAAAAAACTTTTTAGAATTTATTAATAGAAAAAAAAATGATGGGGTTTTAGTAACAGTTCCCACCAAGAATCCTGGGTTTTCATATGTTGAATTATTAGATGATATGAGCACAGTATCTAGAACAAAAGAAAAAGAAGTTGTGAGCTCATTTGGAAATACAGGTTGTTATTATTTTAAAAAGACAGCCGAGTATGAATATTACGCGAATATGATGATAAAAAAAAATATTAGAGTTAAAAATGAATTTTACGTCAGCCAAGTATATAATGAATATATTTTAGATGGTAAGATAATAATTCATTATCCAATTGTAGAAATATTTTCAATAAATACTCCAGCTGAACTCGAAAATAATAAAAACAAGATTTCTGATTTTATAAATTAAATTTTTTTATAATTTAAAATACAACCTCTGGCATATTTAGAAAATCTTGTTGTAGGATAGTGTATTAAATTATCTATATAATTATCATTACAATTAATTGGTGCTTTTACTTCCATAACACATTCATTATCTATGTATGAAGGTTTAGAAATCGATCTTAAAAAAGTATATGAAATATTTTCATCAAATGTGACTCGCAATTCTTTGAATAAAAAGTACTCTCGCTTATAGCTTACATTTAAAATTGGCATTAATTCTCCATACGAATTGTCAAATATTTTAATATTTAATAAATTTTCCAAATTTTGAACTTTTATATTCTTCTTTTGATATTTAAATCTACCTTCTAAAGAAGATATTTTAACTTCTTTAGTAAATTTGCTACTTTTGTCATACCAGCGAACTCTGATTTTTTTTCTTGGCAGTATACCTTCCTCAGACTCGTTAAATAACTTCAATTCTGGTGTATCAAAATAACAACTATTAACTATTCTAGGTGGGTAAAGATTAGTCATACCAGAATTAAGCAATTTTTGTTTTAAAATAGCCAATTCACTAAAAGTAAGTCTATATTTTTTTTCTTTTCTGAAGCTCACAATTTATATAATAATATCCTTGAATCATTATCTATTAAATTATTATTACACTTGTCTTTAATTAAATTTAATTTTGCACCTCCAAATTCTTGTTTTTTTCGCATTACTTCGAAGCAATTTTTGACATTTTTTTGTGAATAATTTTCAACTGATGTAATAGATGAATCTTTGGAAGATAGCCCTATTTTAGCATCTTCTACCTCTAATAATTCAATACTCATATTAGATTTTTCTCCAACTGATACACCTTTATCCCCACACATTTTAGCTTTAATTTTTTTAATAACATATTCACCTGCGCTTACATCCAAACAATCATTTCCTGAATTGAATACTGAAATTAAGTCAATACTAATATTTGAAAAATCAGCATCTAAACCATCAGAATATGCATTATCTATTTCAATATTATTAATGAAACCTTTAGATTTTATAATATTAAGACTATCTTCGCATTTACCATTTTTGACCTTAATTGAGGAATTTTCAAATGTTGTATTATAAAAATTTAAACATCCAGTTAATCCATAACTATTAATTCTTTCAGAGTTAAAATCTTTTTGACTTGGCTTGATACCATTAAATAATATAGTCCACTCATTCATGTTAACATCTACAAATAATAACCAATCGTTTGGTTTGCCCTGTTCGATCCTTATTAATTTAGAATTATAATCAATATCAACCAAAAGTGTTTTTGAATGTTTTAAATATCCGCTTAAAAAATTAGAAATTTTAACAAATTCATGATAAGTTTTTGCCTCATACTCTCGATTAGGAACATAAACATATCTCTTATTATTTAATTTATTTTTTGAAATAATATCTGCAACATCTTTTTTGGTTAAAGAAAAATTTTTATCATCGGCGCTAAAAGAATTTTTTTGATTATCATAAGTTATTTTAGAAATCGTTACTTGCTCTATTTCAGGAAAAAGAGTTAGTTTTGATAAGTATCTCGAATAGTCTTTTTTTATATCTCTTTCCCATAAATTATTATATTCAGTTGAATTTATTAAATTTTCAATAATACTCTCGTTTAACTTAATATTTTCTAAAGAATTTTTAAAAAAAACATATGCATCTTTCTTGTTAACTTGAACACGGTCAGTAAAATCATCAAGTATTTGATCTTTATTAACTAAATTTGAAAAATTTCTTCTATAATTAAAATTATCGATTTTATAAAAATTTTTTGCAGCAGAAAGCTTTTCTATATTAATAATATGATCATTTTTTTTAGTTTTTTTTTGAAGAGATAAATCACCATCATAGTATATTGGTTCAAAAATTTTTGTGATAGGATTATAATAAAACTTTCTATTGTGAGCATAAAGAGCATGCTCACCTTTTAAAGCAATTAAAGAAAAGAAATATTTAGAAAATAATTCATTATTTCTAGAATTCGGACTCATTATAATCCTCTTAAGATCATTTTCATTGTGCCAATGTTCAAGATAGGCATTTTGTAGTTTATGGAAAGCCTCTAGGGTTATTTTCGCGTTATTTTTACCTTTAAAAAACCAATTCTCATTTTCTACCCTAGAGAAAGATAGTTCATGATTTTCGTTAATGATATAATCATTGCCCCATAGAATACTTTCGTCACCTTCCAATATAGGTCCTTCTCTTCTATTATTTCTTTCTAAAAGTTCTTTTCTGGCTACCTCTTGAAATAGCATTATGGCTTTAACACCATTGATTTCAGTATTTACTTGAAATGTTTCAGGTACAATAAAACCTAAATTTTTTAAAAGCAGTGATCCAAGTATCTCATTTAAATCATTCCTTGTGTTAGGCAATAATAAAGTAAACTTAACTGAATTTAAAATATTACCTTCTTCCAAATTAACTCTAATTGAACTTTTTATAATACCTGCATCTAGTATTATATGATCATTCCAATCACCG
>CACBHZ010000021.1 GCA_902539195.1 uncultured Pelagibacteraceae bacterium
AAATCATCAGAATTTTTTTTCTCAAAAGAAAAAAATAAGAAAATATTTTTTTTTGTTCCTAATATTTTATATTATCAAATTACGAGAAAATTGTTGAAATTAAAAAATTTTAAACCATTAATTTTTGGTAATTTTTCAAGTGAATATCAGTTTCTTAATTCAAATAAATATAAAAAAATTATTACTAAAAGTTTAAAAAAACATAAAATTAGTAATGCGGTTTCAAATCTGACGAAGTATCCTTATTTTTGTTTATTTATTAAACATTATAATACTAATAAAAATGATTTATCTGGTTCAAGTTCTAGACAAACATCAGACCTTAAACCAATAAAAAAAATAATCACTTACTTAAAAAAAAAAAAAATCAATACAGTAATATTGGGAACAGATTCTGATTTGAGTGTTAAAAAATTGAAACTTTTTGCAAAAAAAAATAAACTTTATAAAAATATTTCATTCCTAGTCGATATATCTCCTAATTACCCAATAAAAGACCAAGTTTATTTAGCTTTAAAATCTAAAGGATATATAGGTAGTTCATCAGGACCAGCATCTATATTTTACTTTTTAAGAAAAAAGCTTTTAATTATTAACAGTCCGATTGGGAATAAATTGCCTCTTTGTAAAAATAAGGCAAATGAAAAAAAATTCATAAAATATCTCTACAAATATACATATTTAAAAAAAAAATTAATACTAGATATAGACCAAACAGCGGTAATAACTGGAAAAATATACGAAACCTCTTATGAAGATATCAAAAAAGAAGTGAATTCTTTTATGCTATCTAAACAATAAATTTTCAATTTATTATCAAGTTTTGTAATTTAAATTATTTTAATATGAATTCGATCTCTCTCAACATTTTATTCTTATCTAAAAACTTACTATTAGCAATGTTCTCAACTGAAAAAGCGCCAGCAATTGATCCCAAGAAAAGTGTTAAATCATCAGGAACCTTGTTTTTTATACAAAGAGATATTATTGATAACATTGTGTCGCCAGCTCCTATCTTATCAACCACCTTATTTGCAAATGCTGGGCAGTAAGTAATTGAATTTTTTCTTATCATCAAAGATCCCTGATCCCCCCTGGTAACAATTAAGGTTTTAATTTTGAACAGTTGCTTTAGCATTTTTGCAAGATGTTCGACTTTAGCGTCTTTATCTCTCATTTCAAATCTGAGTTCATTTTCATTAATTATTAATATATTGATATTTTTATATTTTCTTAATGAGTAATAACTATAGTTAGAAGCATTAATTTGTGCATTTAAGGAAAGCATATTTTTTAATGACGTTAGAATTTTAGCAGTACTATCTGATATAAAACCATGACCATAATCAGAGACAATAACAATGTCTGCGTTTTTGGATTTGTGTTTAATCTTATTTTGCAATCTTTTATTAAAGTTCTTATCAGGGGATTGATCATTTATTTTATAAACTCCTAATATTTTTTGTTTAGATACATTGTCTATAAATCTTTTTTTTAATATTGTCGGACTATTATCTTTATAAAAAAAGAATGCATTAATTTTGTGATTAAGTTTTTTTTTAACATATTTAAGGCTTTCTCTATCTTTTCCAATTAAACTTATAAAATCTAAAGATTTACAAAATGACGATAAATGCCCAGCAATAGCAGCGGCTCCTCCCAAATATTGTTCACTTTTATTTTCTTTGATTACTAAATGTGGTTCTTTACCTGATTTTCCTAGAACATCTCCAAATATGTATTCGTCAATGATAGTTTCACCAACTAATAATATTTTGAGATCTTTAAAACTATTAATTTTTTTATAGATATAATCAAATTTATATTTGTTTATAATTTTATTAACAAATTTTTTTTGTTTTTGATTTAAAACACTATAATGATTATTAATTAAATTACTTGAACTAAAAGTAATATCATTTGAATAGTTTATTTTTCCTCCATATTTTTTAGTTGCATTAATTTCTTTAATAATATTACCAGTTTTATCTTTTTTTGCATTTTTGTAATCAGGCCCTTTGAAGTAAATATCAGGTTTTATTGAACCAATTAATTCAACGGCAGTTGGATTGTTATTTAAGTATACTGCATCTACAATTTTTAATGCCGCTATTACTTCTAATCTATAATTTTCATTGAATACAGGCCTTCCTTTGCCTTTATTCACATATTTATCACTAGTAATGCTTACGATAAGTAGATCGCCATAGGTTTTTGCCTCATTAAAATATTTTATATGGCCGACATGCAATATATCAAATACTCCATGACATAAGATAATTTTCTTATTATTATTTTTTTTTTTTGTAGTAAATTGTTTTAAACTTTTTAATGTTTTAATTATTTTCATTTATTTTAAGTGTAGAAATATAGTATAAATTAATTTTAATTTTAGTTAAAACAATATATATCAAAATATGCAAAAATCTAAAAAAATTGATGATAATGATATTAAGGAAATAGTAATTAATCTAAAAAATCAAATTCATAATTTGGATAAAAAAAAAATACTCTTGCTTGGATCGGAGGGTTTTCTTGGTAGATACTTTGTCAAAGTATTTAATGAAATCTTAAATAATACTAAAAATAAATTTTCTCTAGATTGCTTTGATAATTTTATCTCTTCAAAACCAAATAAAATAAAGAATATTAATAAAAAAATAACATTTCAAAAAAAAGACATAAGTAAATACAAATTTAAAAAGAAGTATGATTACATTATTTATTTAGCTGGTATTGCAAGTCCTACTATTTATAAAAAATATCCTGTTGAAACATTAAAAGTTTCATATGAAGGTGTAAAAAATCTACTAGAGAAGTCCAAAAGAGATAAATCTAAATTTATTTTGTTCAGCTCAAGTGAAATTTATGGAAATCCCGATGTTAAAAATTTACCTACTAAAGAAAATTACTATGGCTACGTGAATTCATTTGGTCCTAGGTCATGCTATGATGAGGGAAAAAGAATTGGTGAAACACTTTGCTATGTCTATAAAGAATATTTCAATTGTTCAATAAGTGTAATTAGACCATTCAATGTATTTGGTCCATTAATGGCAAAAAATGACTATAGAATATTGCCAAATATTGTTAATAAAATTAAAAATAAAAAAAAAATTCAAATACATGGAAATGGAAAACAAACAAGAACTTTTTGTTATATTACAGATGCTATGACAGGTTTTCTAAAAGTAATACTAAGCAATAAGTCTGGTGAAATTTGGAATATTGGAAATCCAAATAATGAAATTAATATGATTAATCTTATAAAAATATTTAATAATCTTTTAAATAAAAAGAATAGTTATAAATTAATAAATTATCCAAAACATTATCCCGCTGATGAACCAATCAGAAGATGTCCTGATATTTCTAAGTCTATAAAATATTTGAATTTCAAACCTAAGATTGATGTAAAAACTGGGATTGAAAGAATGATTAAATATAATAATTTGGCTTAAAATGAAAACATTCACTACCGTGATTTTCGGTTACGGATTTATGGCAAATTCAAGCCTTCGAAGTTTTAAAAAAAATAAAAAGTTTAAAATAACTGGAGTAATATTACCTGATAAAAAAAGTAATATTTACAGCACAACCATAAACTCACAATCAAAAATTCCAACACTTTATTCAGACAAAACACGAAAAGTTTACAATTTTATAAAAAAATTAAATCCTGATTTTGTTATTATTTCAACATTTAATAAAATTTTGGACAGCAAAACATTAAAGTTATCAAATTTTATAAACATTCATCATGGAAAACTACCTAAGCAAAAAGGTAGAGCAAGCATTAATTGGGCAATTATTAATGGAAGAAATCAAATTTATATCACAATTCACAAAGTAATTGCTAAGTTAGATGCGGGTCCAATAATTTATCAAAAAAAAATTGATATTAAAAAAAACGAGAACTACAAAGATATAAAAAATAAAATTAATTTTTTTTTAGAAAACCATCTAGCAAATACAATCATTAAATATTCTGAAAAAAAAATAATGGTAAAAAAAAATAATAGTAAAAAAGAAACGTGGAATAGCGGTCGAAATCCAGAAGATGGAATGATAAACTTTTGTGAAAAGAGGAAAAAAATAATTAATTTAATTAGGGGAATTTCAGATAGAAATTTTGGAGCTTATTGTTTTTTAAAGCATAAGAAAATAACAGTTTTAGAAGCGAAAATTGCATCAAATAAAATTTATGAAGGTATAATTCCAGGGAGAATAGTAAAAATTCATAGAAATGGAGATGTTGATTGTCTTTGTTCAGATGGTGAAATTAGATTAAAAAAGATTTTATACAAAGATAAATTAATTAAACCATCAAAAATTATAAATAGTACAAGATTTACATTACTAAATGATTAAGGTCCCGTTTAACGAATTAAAATTAATAAATAAAAAATATAAGAAGAAATTTTTATATCAAGTTTCAGACTGTATAGAAAAATCTAATTTTATTAAAGGAAAATATAATAGAATACTTGATGAAATTATAAAAAAGAAATTTCAAATTAAACATAGTCTGCTTGTTAAGTCAGGTACAGATGCATTGATTGTTGCTTTAAGGAGTTTTAATTTTAAAAAAAATGATGAAGTTATAACTACAGCAAATACTTGGATTTCATCTGCATATGCAATCAGTCTTAATGGCGCAACCCCAGTTTTCGTCGATATAAATCAAAATAATTTTCAAATGGACATAGACTGTTTTAAAAAGAAAATAAATAAAAATACTAAAGCGCTAATAGTTACACATTTATATGGTTGTCCGAATGATATGAACAAAATAAAAAAAATTTGTGCTAAACATAAAATTAAAATTATCGAAGATCTAGCTCAAGCACACCTAGCAAAATATAATAACAAAATTGTAGGAAATTTTGGTGATGTGGCAATATTAAGTTTTTATCCCAGTAAAAACTTAGGAGCATTAGGAGATGGGGGAGCGATAATTACTAATTCAAGTGTTATTTATAAAAAGTGCAAACTTTTTGCAAATTATGGAAGTAACTCTTTTCAAGATGTTGATCATAAAATAATCGGAATAAATTCTAGATTGGATGAATTACAGGCTGCATTTTTGTCTGAGAAAATTAAGAACTTAGAATATGAAATAAAAAAGAGAAATCAATTAGCAAAAATATACAATTCATATTGTAAAAAAATTAAAATCCAAAATATTAAGATTACCAAAAATAGTATTTCCTCTTATCATCTTTACCCTGTCTTGATAAAGAGAAAGAGAAATTTTGTAAAAAAGCTTCTCAAAAAAAGAGGAATTGAATGTAAAATTCATTACGAAAAACCAATTCATCTACAGACTGCATTTAAAGACTTAAATTATAAAAAAAATTCTCTTCCAATTACTGAGAAAATTGCAAATCAAACTTTATCGTTACCTTTTTATAATGGGATTTCAAAAAATAAGATTAAATATATTTTTAATAATCTTGAAAGTATTAATAAGTCTTTGAAATTATGAATAAATAAAATATGATTTATCTAAGCTTTTAGTGCTGCATTTTTATAATTGGTCTAAATATTTTATTATCTTTAAATTTTTTAATTGCTGTGTTTATATTTTTTAGAGGATATTCTTTTTCAAAAACTTTATTTAGTAACTTTTTGTTTTTAACAATAAATTTTGCATATATTTTAAAATCTAATTTCGGGTTACAGCTTCCGCCCCAGCTACCAGTTATTTTTTTTCCTGAAATTATTTCATGAGGAAAGATTTTTATCTTTTTGAAACTTTCTGGGTGGGATGCAAAATGAATATGGCCGCTGCTTTTTACAATAGAAATTCCAAATTCAATAGTATTCACAGAGCCAGCCGATTCATAACATATATCTGCTTTTGATTTAAAAAATTTTAAAATATTTTTTTTATCTTTATGATTTATTCCTGAAGTAAAATTTTTATATCCAAGATTTTTAGCAATTTTGATTTTTTTTTTATCTTTTTCTACAATAAATACTGAATTGATATTTTTTTCTTTTAAAGCTAACAAGATTCCTAATCCGACACCTCCTAAACCTATTAAAACAATTTTTGAGCTAATTTTTGGATTTGTTTCATTAAATACCATTCCAGATCCTGTTGATATGCAACAGCCAAGAAGTACAGCTAATTTATTACTGATATGTTTGGGTTTTTTTATTACGTTAAATTTTGAAACAATCGAATAATTAGAAAATGTAGTTACATTACCTGAGTTTATATATTTATCATTAAATTTAAATTTTGAATTTGATTTACGCTTACTTAGACTGATCCAAGTGAGAACAACATTGTCACCAATTTTAACATTTTTAACTCCTGTGCCAAGTTTTATAATTTTTCCAACACCCTCGTGTCCTAACATGTGAGGGATCCATTTTTTATTTTTTCTACCAGAATAAATTTCCATAAGCTGACTTCTGCAAATTGACGAAAAATAAATCTTTACTAAAACCTGATTTTTTGATGGTTCTGGAAGGTTTAATTTTACTAATTTAAGATTTGAATTAAGTTTAAAGAGTACAGCGGCTTCAGTTTTATTTGACATTAAAAAGGCCCTAAAAATTCCTTGTGTGGTTGATCGTGGTGCAACTTTTTTTTATATTTTGCTAGTATATTCCTCGCTGAGTCTTTTCTATTAAGTACTTCTAACACTTTTTTAACAACAGTCTCATAATTTATATGAAAATCTTTGGTCAAAGCATAACTAGTAGGTTCTGGTATGTCTGGCATAGCTATACTAATTGGTGGGGACTTTAAATGATTAAAGAGTTCAGCGCTAACATTGGCACATATTTCTGAAGATATAGAACATATTTTTACTGCTGTATCTAAAACTATCAATCTGTTAGTTTTTTTTACTGATTTAAAGATTGTTTTTAAGTCTAAAGGTTTTATGTACCTTAAATCGATAATTTCTGTTTCAATATTAAAGTGTTTACTCAATATCTTAGAAGCTTTTACAGTTTCATTTGTCAAATAAGACATTGAAACTATCGTAATATCCTTACCCTTTTTAATAACTTTGCTTT
Source organism: uncultured Pelagibacteraceae bacterium (assembly GCA_902539195.1). Classification (GTDB taxonomy): domain Bacteria; phylum Pseudomonadota; class Alphaproteobacteria; order Pelagibacterales; family Pelagibacteraceae; genus Pelagibacter. Next base: position 7,039 of record CACBHZ010000021.1, read on the forward strand.
CTTCTTTAATATCTTTCAATTTTTTTGTTTGAACGCTTCCTTCTAAACTATGAAGCCATCTATGTTCTATAAAAATGACTGGATTAGGATCAAAAATTGATTTAATAAGTAAATTTTGTGCATCTTCTGGAAAAGTAGGCATTACAAC
>CACBHZ010000022.1 GCA_902539195.1 uncultured Pelagibacteraceae bacterium
AGTAAACAAATTAAAAGAGCTTTGGGGGAAAGGTAGTACTGCAAGTCAGATTGCCGAGATTATAGGGGGCGTATCTAGAAACGCTGTGATTGGTAAAGCTCATAGATTAAATTTATCTTCCCAAATTAAACCAAGAAGCTCAATTCAAAGTCAAAAAGTTTTAAATAAAAATGACACTTCAATAAATCTTAGAGGCAAAAGAGGAAAACTTAAGACACTACTTTTAGACAAAAATTTTGAGCCCGCTAAAAACTTAAGTTTAGAGGAACTAACAGAAGATACCTGTAAATATATGGAAGCAAATCCAAATGAACCAAATGCTAATTTCTGTGGGCGAAAAACAGTAGAAAAATTTTCTTATTGTCCATTACATTTAATGGTTGTTTTTCAACCAAAAGGCAAAAAAGATGATGTTGTTGAAAAAGATGATGAAGTTCCTAAGTTTATAGAAAAGAAAATTAAGTCAGCTTAATTTAATATTTTATCTTTTGCTTTTTGATATTCTTCATCTGAAAGTAATCCTTTTTTTTTTAAATTATTCAACTTAATTATCTCATCAGATATAGATTTTTCAGAATTATTTTTATTATCGGAGTATTCAGATATCTCTTGATTTTTTTCATTAATATTTTCATCAGTATCTTTTACATTTCTTCTTGCTTCTATTCCCATACTTATCGGTTTTGCTGAAATGTAAACAACAATTGCTAGTAAAAATAAGCAAAGTCCTATAACTAAGTAAGTCATCATTTTAATTTATTTTGGGTTTCTTGTTTTGCAAATTGTCCGCCAGTTCTCCAATTATAACTATATTTATTAATCTCCGTTTCAAATTTTTTTTTCGCAATATATCCAAAATCAAAATTATTTTTGAAAATTTCTGACTTACAATTGTCATATTTTAGTAATATCAATTGATCTTCTGTTAATATTGGATTTGGTAATAACTGGAAAAATTTCGCAGACAACTTAGCTATTTGTAGAGGCATTGGTATTAAAATTCTTTTTTTATAAATTGCTCTACTGAATATTTGTATAATTTCCTTAAAAGTAAGAACTTCTGGTCCTATACATTCCAAATCTAGCCTTTCATTTTTACTCTCTATTACTTTATAAATTATATCGACTAATTCACTAACATGAATTGGGCTAAACTTTGTTTTGCCATTATAATATAAAGGCATAACTGGAAGTATTCTTAAAAGAGACATAAATCTAGTACTAAATTTGTCATCAATTGAATAAACAATTGAAGGCTTTATGATTATTGATTTTTTAAAATTTTCTTTAATTCTTTTTTCGCCCTCTATCTTACTTAAGGCATATTTGCTTTCTTTTGCGTTTTCAATACCCAAAGCTGACAAATGAATAAACTTTTCATGCTGAAATTCTTTAGCTTTTTTTGAGAGCAATGCTGGTAAATCAGAGTGTATTAACTTAAATTCATCTTTTCTTTTTTCATATAATATTCCTATTAAATTTATGCAAATTGAAGATCTTTTAAACAATTCATTTATTTTATCTATTTTAAAGTTTTTTAACTCAATCAATTCTAAGTAACCAGGATTTGCCTGGGTCTTTAAAATGTAACCAGCTCTGTGAATATTTCTCGTGACGGCAATAATTTTATAGTTATTTTTCGATAAAGTTCTTATTAAATTTCTACCTATCTGACCAGTTGCACCGAAAAGTAGAATTTCTTTTTGTTTCATATATATATTCTATCAGATGAATATAGATATTAAATTACACAAGGGAGATTTGCCAGATGAATTAATGCTAGGCGACAAAATATCTGTAGATTGTGAGTTTATGGGCCTCAATGTAGAGCGAGACAAACTTTGTTTAGTACAAATTTCAACTGGAAATAAAGATGCACATATTATTAAACTCAACAGAGAAACATATAACGCACCTAATTTAAAAAAAATATTAGAAAATAAAAGTGTTAATAAAATATTTCATTATGCACGAGCTGATTTATTATTTATTAAAAAATATCTAGATGTCAAAGTTGAAAATGTTAATTGCACCAAAATTATGAGTAAAATAGCTAGGAGCTATAGTGACAAGCATGGTCTAAAAGATTTGATTAAGGAATTCACAGGCCAAGATATAAGTAAAAGCTTACAGTCATCTGATTTTGGTGGAGACTTATCAGATAAACAGCTGCAATATTGTGCTAAAGATGTAATATTTTTACATGAAATTTATCATGCTTTACAGAAAATTTTAGTAAGAGAAAAAAGAGAATATTTATACAAAAGCACTATTGAATTTATACATAGTAGAGTGGCTTTAGATTTGGCATCCTTTACATCAGATATTTGGTCTCATTAAATGAAAAAAAAAATATACTCTATTGCTAAAGAAGTTATTCAATCTGAAATCAATGCATTAAAAAAACTCAAAATTAATATTAACAAATCATTTACAGAAATTGTGAAATTAATGTTAAATTGCAAAGATGGCAAAATTATCATTTCAGGTGTCGGCAAAAGTGGTATCATTGCAAGAAAATGGGCTGCAACATTCTCTTCAACTGGGACTCCATCTTTTTATTTAGATGCAATGAATGCTAGCCACGGTGATATGGGTCAGATTGCATCTAATGACATCATAATATTAATAAGCAATAGTGGACAAAGTGATGAATTAAAAAATATCATTCAATATACTTCAAGAAATAAAAATATAAAATTGATTGGAATAACATCGAGAAAAGATTCTATTTTATACAAAAATTCTGATGTTTCTTTTTTAATGCCAAGTATTAAAGAAGCAGGTCCTGAAAATATTGTTCCAACATCTTCAACAACTAGCCAACTTGCTTTGGGCGATGCAATAGCAATTGCTTGCATGTGTCATAAAAAATTTAATAAATTTGATTTTAAAAAAATACATCCGGGTGGCAATTTATCAATCCAGCTTAAAACTGTTGGAGATTTAATGTCGATCGGTAAGAAAATTCCTTTTGTAAATGATAATGTAAAAATGAAACAAGCGCTAAAAATAATTAATACTAAGAAACTGGGTGTTTTAATAATTCAAAATCAAAAAAAACAAACAATTGGTATTATTACAGATGGAGATATAAAAAGAATTGCTCAGAAATATAAAGGCTTTGAAAGATTAGAATTAAAAAAAGTAATGAAAAAGAAACCCCACAGTATTGAGAAGGATGCTCTTGCAGCTTCAGCACTGTCTATTATGAATTCAAAGAAAATTACGTCATTATGCGTTCACGAAGGAAAAAAAATTAAAAGAACTATTGGATTAATACACATGCACCATATTCTTAGCTCAAATATAAGTTAATGTCCGTAAAATCTTTGCTGCAAATTATATTATTTTTACTCATTGTATTGATAGTTGGAGGAATTTACTTTTTATACTTTTATACAGCTCCAATTAATAAGCAAAATGAAATGGAAATAGTTTTAGATATAAGTGAAAAAGATATAGCTCAAAGTAAAAATAGCCAGCAAGAAGTATTGGAAGAATTAGAAATATCAGATCAAGAAAATAGCAGCAACAATGATCAAAAAACTTTTTTAAAATTAGAAGATAATAATAAAAGTATAAATCAACTTAATACTAATAAGCCAAAAAATGATATTGATCAAAAAATAATTGGTGAAAATTTAAATATTGAAAAAATTCAAAACTTAACAAAAGAAATAGAATATATAATATCTAAAGAAAATGGAGATATATATAAAATAAATGCAAAGTACGGTAGAACAAATCCTGAAAATTCTAGCATATTAGATCTAGAGATAGTAGAAGGTATTATTTCTTCGAATATAAGATCTAAAATTTTTATATCATCTGATAAAGCAAAATATAATTACAGCAGCCAAGATTCAAAGTTTTATAAAAATGTAGAAATTAAATATGATGGAAAAATCATTACCTGCGATAGTCTTGATTTATTAATCAGTGAAAATATTGCTGTTGCTTACAATAACGTTATGATAAAAGATGAAAACTCTTTAATGAAAGCACAAGTAATAACTCTAGATATACTAACAAAAGATATAAAAATTAATTCTGAAGATAAAGTTAAAGTATTTACAAAATAATGGCTCTAATAAAAAAATTTAGAATAAAAAGTTATAAAGGCGATGAAACAATAATAGAAATAAAAAATGCTTCAGTTTTTTACAACAAAAGACAGATTATCAACAATCTCAATTTAAAAATTAAAAGACAGGAAATCCTAGGAATGCTTGGTCCTAATGGAGTTGGTAAATCAACAATTTTTAATCTGATTACAGGTTTAAAGGATTTGAACTACGGAGAAATAATTATTGAAGGCATTAATGTCACAAAATTACCTATAAACGAGAGATTTACTAAATTTAAATTAGGTTTAGTTCCTCAATATGGTGGTTTGATTCACGATTTAACTTTATTGGATAATTTAAAATTAGTGTCTGAAATACATATAAAAGAAAAAGAACTGAGACAACAAAAATTAAACAAGTTAATCTCTCAATTTGAATTTGAAGCACTTCTAAATATTAAGGCAAAGCACTTATCAGGAGGACAAAAAAAAAAGTTGGTTATAGCTCTAGCTTTAATAAACGATCCAAAGATACTTTTACTTGATGAACCATTTGCTGCATTAGATATTTTGACAATAAAGATGCTTCAAGAAATAATACTTAATTTACAATCAACAGAAGATATATCTGTAGTAATATGTGACCACCAAGCCCGAGATCTCTTAAATTGTGTGGATAGAGCAATAATCCTATCTAATGGAAAAATAATTGCCTCTGGAAGTCCAAACGAGGTTATAAGTGATAAAGCAGCGAAATCACAATACTTTGGTGATGAATTCAATATAAACTAATTCGTCAATGACAAATCAAATTAAGATAAATAGAATTATTAATTCATTTGATAAAGAGATTGAAGTTAGTGGTGATAAAAGTTTATCTATAAGATGCGTATTACTAGCCTCACAGGCAATAGGAACTTCCAAAATTTACAATTTGTTAGAATCTGAAGATGTAATTAATTCGTTAAAATCTATTAAAAAACTTGGAATAAAATTTAAAAAAAAAAAAAATTATTATCAAATTGATGGCTATGGGATAAATGGCTACACAACAAAAAAGAAAATTGAAATCGACGCAGGAAATTCAGGAACTTTTGCAAGATTAATCTTGGGACTTTTAGTTAATTCAGAAAATGAAGTTAAAATTATAGGCGATAAAAGTTTATCAAAGAGAGATTTCAAAAGGGTATCAGAACCCTTAAAAAGATTCGGAGTAAATATAATTTCTAAAAATAATAGAATGCCAGTTAAAATTATTGGTACAAAATATTTAAGACCGATTGAATATTATGAAAAATTAGGAAGCGCACAATGTAAGAGCTCTGTAATGTTGGCTGCAATCAAAACTCCTGGTAAAACAAAAATAATTGCAAAAAAATCTAGGGATCATACAGAATTACTATTTAAATATCTTAAGATGCCAATCACAATATTAAAAAAGAAAGAATATGATTTTATAACCATAAATGGTCCAAGTAATTTTAGTGCTTTTAATTATAAAGTACCGGGAGATATAAGCTCTTCCTCATTTTTTTTAGTGCTCGCAATTTTATCAACTAAATCTAAAATATTAATAAAAAATGTTAATATTAATAATTCTAGAACTGGAATTATTAAAATTTTGAATAAAATGAATGCAAAAATTATCTTAAAAAATAAAAAAATATACAAAGGAGAATTAATTGCAGATATCACAGTTTCAAGTAAAAAAAATTTAAAAGGAATTATATGCCCAAGCCGTCTTAATAGTTCTGCAATAGATGAGTTTTTAATAATTTTCCTAGTAGCTGCAAAAGCAAAAGGTGTCTCAATTTTTCGAAATTTAGGCGAATTAAATAAAAAAGAAAGTCCAAGATTAGATATTGCAACAAATTTTTTAAAAATGATAGGTATTAAAGTAAAAAGAGAGAAAAATAATATTAAAATATTTGGTAATCCAAATTTAAAATTAAGTGAAAACTATGTAATTAAAAATTTTAGAAAAGATCATAGGATTTTTATGATGTCTTGTATTGCCGCGCTTACCTTTGGAGGCATGTGGACAATTCACGACTCAGATTCTATCAATTCGTCGTTTCCAAATTTCTTAAGTGAACTAAAAAAATTAGGTGCAAAAATTAATTGAAAAAAAGAAATAAAATTATTACTGTTGCGATTGACTCTCCTGCTGCTGCGGGTGCAGGTACTCAAGCAAAATATATTTCGAAAGAGTATAACCTCTTATATTTAGATACTGGTAAAATATACCGATTTATTGGTAAATTGAGATTAGATAACAAAAAAAACTTTACAGAGAAATTTATAAAAAAAAAGATCAAGAGAATTACTTTCAAAGATTTAGATAAAAAATATTTATTATCTGATGAAGTGGCAACTTCAGCATCTATAATAGCTAAAAAAAAAGGAATTAGAAAATTAGTAAAAGAATTTCAAAAAAATTGTGCGTACAATCCACCAAATAAGTTTTCAGGTTCAGTGCTTGATGGACGGGACATTACGTCAGTAATAATGAAAGATGCTATGTTTAAATTTTATATAACAGCTAGTTTAAATATTAGAGCTAAAAGAAGATTATTAGAATTTAAAAAATTAGGAAAAAAAATTACTTATAATGAGGTTCTAAAAAGCTTGAGAAATAGGGATTATTTGGACAAAAACCGTAGATATAGCCCATTAAAAAAAACAAAAGATTCAATCTTGATTAATACTACTAAATTAAGTAAGAAAGCGTGCTTTAAAAA
>CACBHZ010000023.1 GCA_902539195.1 uncultured Pelagibacteraceae bacterium
TAAATCAGATGAAAAATTTATAAAAGAAAAAGCTTTAAAATGTATAGATAATTGCAATTTTAAGAATTTAAAAAAACTAGAGGAAGAAAAAGGTTTTTCAGAAGCTATTACAAAAAAAAATTCTAACGAAAAAATAAAATTTTTTAATTTAGGAAAAGACAATGATTATAGGAAATTACTTAATGAGAATTTAATAAACAAAATGAACAATTTATTTCAAGAAGAATTAGTAAAATATAAATATGAGTAACAACATCATTAAAATTGGAATTCCAAGTAAAGGTCGTTTACGGTCTGGAGTATTAAATATTTTTAAAAAAAAGAAATTAAAAATTCTCTCTGAAAGAGGTGAGAGAGACTTATTTGGATTTATCAAAGGAAAAAAAAATATAGTTATTAATTATCTGCATGCTAGAGAGATAGTAGAACGCCTTGCAGATGGATCTTTAGATATTGGTTTTTCTGGATATGATTTATTAAAGGAAAGCGAAATTAATATTCAAAAAAAGGTGATTGTAAAAAAAAAGTACGATTTCGGAAAGGCTACATTGGTCGTTGCAATCCCAGATGATTGGATAGATGTACAGACAATGCCTGATCTTGAAGAAATAGCTTTTGAATTTAAAGATAAAAAAAGAAATAGATTGCGTATAGCTACAAAATATCCAAATCTAACTACGGAGTTTATGTTCTCTAGAGGAGTTACACAATTTAAACTAGTAAAGAGTCTTGGTGCTACTGAGATATATCCATTTACTGGATCATCAGAAATTATAACTGATATAACTTCAACAGGAGCAACCTTAAAAGCTAATAAATTAAGGATATTAAAAGACGGAATAATACTTAATTCTCAGGCTTGTTTAATGACATCGAAAAAAAATAAAACAGCAAAGAGTGTTAATAGTATTATTTACACTCTTAAAAATTAATCTTAAAGTTTTAGCTTAATTTAACTTATCTTTATCTTCTTCAGGATCTGTAACATCTGAAATAGACGTTTGCTCAGATAGTATTTCAGGAATTTGTTTACCAGGTATAACGCCGTGTTCGTCTTCAAGTTTTTTTATTTGTTTTTCTAATCCTTGTGAGCCCCATGATTTTGTGACTAAACTTTGTAATTGATTTGCATGAGTTTTGTACGATTGTAAAGCTCCTTTGATAGCTGTTTTAACATCTGAATATTTATCAAATATTTTGCTTGCGGATGTTATTATTTTACTAATATTTTCTATTTGTTTTTTTTCACTTTTAATCTGTTCAAAAATCTTAATCATATTTAGTAAATCAGTAGGAGACGATAAAATGAAGTTAGCTTTTAAAGCTTCAGTCTGAAGAGTTTTATCAGCATCAAGTGTTATCGAATATAAATTAGATGCTGGAAAAAAAACAATAATCGATTGTAATGATTTAATTCCATATAGTTTATTATAATTTTTCTTAACAAGGCCCTTTGGTCCAAATAAGTGATTTCTAACCGAAGCCAAGTGATCTTTTAGATACTGTTTTTTTTGTTTTTCATCTTTCTCATTAATATATTTTGTCCAATGGGTTAAGGACACTTTAGCATCAACTATATAATTTCTCTCTGGAAATTTTAAAAGCATATCTGGAATAACATCTTTATCTTTATTGTCATCAATATCATAAGTTGTCTGTTTTTTTTGGGGAAAGAAATCTCTGTCTTTGATAAGATTTGCGCTTGTTAAAAGATTTTCTAAAATCTCTTGATTAAATTTTCCTTGATAAGTGATATTTGTCGTAAGTTTTTCCCACCAATTTGTATGACGCGCTATTGCTTCATCATGTTTATTTATTGCTTTTTCAGATATAGATTTGTATTCAGTTACACCCTTTGTAATTTCATCAACCTTTTCGTAAAGATCTTTTACTTCATCCTTTTTTTCCTCAAGTTGACTAGTTAAATTTTGTTTAGCTTCAACAGCAGCCTTTATTTCTGCTTCCCTTGTAGCTAAATCAATTTGAGATTTTTTTAGTTCTTCTTCTTTTATTTTTAACTCTGCAGAAGATGTTTGGTCATTTTTTGGTCTCAATAAAAAAAACCAAATAATACCAAATGCTATAAAGCCTACTATTGTTCCTAATATTGCTTCCATAATTACTAGATAATCATTAAACTAAATAGTACAAGTAAAAATATATTAATGAAATGGAATAATAAATTTAATTATCCCAAGTCTTCAAGATCAATAGAGGATGGATACAGAAAGTATTTGTTAGGAGAAAATAAATTACCAAGCGTAACAACAATTTTATCTGCCACAAAGTCTGAAGAAGAGAAAGCAGCCCTTGAAAATTGGAAAGAAAGGGTTGGAATTAAAGAAGCAAATAGAATTAAAACAGAAGCTTCGTCAAGGGGTACTTTAATGCATTCTTACATAGAAGATTACTTGAGGGGAAGAATTAATGAGAGTTTTTTTGAAAGTAATGAACAATATAAAAATATGGCTAAAGAAATTATTCAAAAAGGAATTAGTGGTAGACTTAATGAAGTATATGGAATGGAAGAAACTTTATATTATCCAGATCAATATCAATATGCTGGAACAGCTGACATGATAGCATTATACGAAGGTAAAGATGTTATAGTAGATTTTAAACAGTCTAATAAACCAAAAAAAGTAGACTACATTCAAGATTATTTTTTACAATTAGGAGCCTATACATTAGCTCATGATGTTGTTCATGGAACTAAGATGAAAGCAGGAATAATATTATTATGTACTAAAGATATCTTGTTCCAAGAATTTAAAATTGAGGGAGCTGAATTAGAAATGTATCAAAATTTATTTTTAGGAAGGGTTAAAAAGTTTTACGAATTAAATAATATATCTTGACTTTACTTAACCTATCCATAAAAGAGTTATTAATACCTGAGCTAATCGTTTATATGCTAATGGTTAAGTCTTTAAAAAACTTTCCAAAAACCCATAAAATATTAGCTAATTTAAGGATAAAATTATGAATTTAGCAATTTGGGATATAGAATCATCGAGTGCAAGCACGGACTTCGGGAGCATAATTGAAATTGGTGGAGTTTTAGTTGATGAGAATTTTAAAGAGAAAGACAGATTTAATTTAAGATGCAGCTTACCTGAAGGAGAAATCTTTCAGGCCATGGCACTTATTGTAAATAAAACATCAATAAAGCAATTAACTCAAACTAATCTTTCTCACTATCAAATGTTAGCGGAAGTTGAAAAAATATTTAAAAAATGGAGCCCAGCTGTATTTCTTGGTTGGTCTAATATTGGTTTCGATGATGAAATGATAAGAAAAGAGTTTTTTAAAGGGATTAGGTATCCATATTTAACAAATGCTGCTCCAAACAAAAGACATGATGGTATTAATATTGCTCGTGCAGCTTTTGCAATTGATCCTTCAATTTTAGAAGTAGAATTTAATGAAAAAAACAATGCAGTATTTAAATTAGAATCGTTAGCTAGAATGCAAGGTATAGATTCAACTGACGCTCATAGCGCATTAAGTGATAGTATAATGACTGCTAAAGTTTTAAACATTGTCAAAAAAAAGCAGCCAGAGACTTGGGAGTCTTTTTTTAAAACTGCGAATAAATCTGATACTGAAACCATAATTAAGAAAGGGGAAATTATTACATTAAATGAATATTATTATGGTAAATCTAGACTTCATCTAGTTGCGCCTCTTCACCAAAAATATTGTATGCATCCAATATATGCTGGCTGGTATTATGCTTTCGACTTGAGGATCGATATTGAGCCTTTATTAAATTTATCAATAAATGAACTTAAAGTTGAAATGAAAAAGTCTCCTAAGTTCTTAAGAACTATTAGATCTAATAAGGCCCCAATAATTGTTGATGCAAAATACGGCATGAAAGCAGAACCATATAGTGTCATGGATAAGTCTTTAATTAATAAACGGGCAGAAATTGTCAAAAATAATGAAAAATTTTCTCAAAATATACTTCATGCATTACGCGAGGTAGCTGAAGAGAAAGAGCAATCTAAAACACAAGAAGATATATATGCTGAAGAAAGCATTTATACTAAATTTACATCCAACAAAGATACTGCTTTATTTCCCGCATGGCATGCAGCATCTTGGAAAGATAAACTTAAATTACTAGATAAATTTGATGATAATCGCTTAGTAGGATTTGGAAAAAAAATTATATATCAAGAGGCACCCGAAGTTCTGCCCGATAGCATGCTTAAATCAATTAAACGAGAAATAGCAAAGCGAATTTTGAGTGAAAAGAAAGAAAAATGGTGGACAATTCCAACTCTTTACACAGAAATTGATACTTTAAGAGAAAAATATACCAATGAGAATGATAACGAAAAGCTTGCACTACTAGACGAATTTAATGAATATGCAATGTCAATACAGAAAAAGTATGAAAATGTTTAATGTGGATAATTTTAACATTTCTTTTTTAACTATTGATAAAAAAATTTTTGTTTATATATAAAACTAATGGCAACATTAAAAGTTACAGACGAAAAATTTGAAGAACAAGTTTTAAAAAATGAGAAACCTGTTTTAGTAGATTTTTGGGCTGAATGGTGCGGACCGTGTAAAATGGTAGGGCCAATCTTAGAGGAAATTTCTGAAGAGATGGCAAATGATATTGTCATTGCAAAACACGACATAGACTCAGAACCTAACATGCCTACTAAGTATGGTGTTAGAGGAATTCCTACAATGCTCTTATTTAAAGGTGGCGAATTAAAAGCAACTAAAGTTGGGGCTACACCAAAGAGCGATATAGTTGCTTTTATAAAAGAAAATATTTAATTCAAATTTAGTAGCTCACCAGCAAGATATAAAGATCCAGTTATCATTATCAAATCGTCTTTATCTAGATTTAGAGACACAAGAGCTTCTTCAATAGATTTTTTATAATTAATATTTGGATATTTGTTTAATTTTTTCTTTAATTCTTCTCCGCTTATAGCATTTGGTTGGTTGGGAATATCTATGGTTGTTATGGAAGATATATTATTAAATTTGCTTAAATATTCTTCATGATCTTTATTAGACATCATTCCAAGAATTAAATGTTTTTTACAATCATGTGTGTTTAAATATTCATTAAGAGCTTTTGCACCTAAAGGATTATGCGAGCCATCTAAATATAATCTATTATCTTTACAAATATTTTTAAGCTTTCCAGATTTAATTTCTTGAAGTCTTGCTATGCTTTTTATCTTAGTAATACCTTCTTTAATATTTTCATCTTTTACTCCTCGTTGTAAATTTCTTACTGTAGCAATAGCTGTCGCACAATTATCAATTTGAAAATTACCTAATAGGTTTGGTTTTGGTAATTTTAAACCACCATATTCATCTTCATAATAAATAAAGCCATTCTCACTTAATGAATAATTAAAATCATCTTTATAAATGATTTTTTTTGATTGATTATTATTAATTGTTTTTTTTATTAAATTTAAGGTTTCGTCTGAACTTTGTTTACTAACTACAATAGTAGAATTTGGTAATGATGAAGTTTTTTCATAAACAATTTTTTCAATTTTTTGCTCATTTTTTGGTAACCAATCTAAATGATCTAATCCTATTGAAGTAACAATACTAGATAAATTAGTATCAATAATATTTGTTGCATCAAATCTATGAAATAGACCACTTTCTATAATATTTATTTTGTCTTTGAACTTACTTGCATGATAAAAATATGCTGCGGTTAATATTTCAAAATAAGTTATTTGTTCTCCATCATTAACATTTTCAACTTCTGTTAATAAATTAGATAAGTTATCGTCAGATATTTCTTCGTCGTTAAAAATAAATCTCTCATTAATTTTTTGAATATGTGGGCTAGTATAAATATTACAATTTATATTTGCAGTTTTTAAAATCGATCTAACTACCTGTATAGTTGAATACTTACCATTTGTACCAACAACAGATATATATTTTAATTTTTTTTGTGGATCACCTAATTTTTTACAAAGGTTCTTAACTCTATCTAGACTGAGATCAATTTCTTTAGGATGCAGCTTCTGCAAGCGGTTCAATATTGTCTGAAGTTTCATTTATTTGCTTTTCATTTACCGCGTTATCTTTTTTTAACAATATTGATAATAGTAAGCTTATTTCTGTTTTTAAATCTTTTCGTTCAACAATTCTGTCTACAAATCCATGCTTTTCAACGAACTCTGAGGTTTGGAAGTCAGAACTAAGCTCTTCCTTAACTGTTGCTTGTATAACTCTTTTTCCCGCAAAGGCAATCAAACAACCTGGTTCAGCAAAATGTATGTCTCCCAACATTGCAAATGATGCCGTAATTCCTCCAGCGGTAGGATCAGTAAAACAGACCAAATAGGGGAGATTATTTTTTTTAAGTTCATTAATAGCAAGAGTAGTTCTTGTCATATTTGCAAGTGCAATAGGAGATTCAAACATTCTTTGTCCACCACCACAAGGAAAGAAAACAAATGGTGTTTGATTATCAATTGCGTGTTGAACACCGTAAATAATTGCTTCACCTTCTGCAGCTCCAACAGAACCACCAATAAACTCAAAATTTATCGCTCCGGCTGTCACTTCTATGCCATTTATTCTTCCTTTAGCAATCATCACAGCAGAAT
>CACBHZ010000024.1 GCA_902539195.1 uncultured Pelagibacteraceae bacterium
TCTAAAGAATATTTCTGACAATTTACTCTTTACACTTACTAAAAGATAAATGAAAAATATTTTAGGAATCATTCTTATTTTTATTCTTATAAATAGTTGCTCTAAAATTCCAAAATCCGCTTTTGAATGTTTCGATTTACAAAATAATAAAAGAGTTTTTACTATAATTTTTGATAAAGATTGGAGTGGTATACATTCACTATCTGATTGGGTATTTGATGGAATATCAAAATACCAGGAAGACTTTTGGACACCGTATAAAAAGAAACCAATGTTTACAAAAGATGGATATGTAATAAGATATTTTGAAGACTTATTAATCAAACAGCAATTTAAAAAATTTATAATTAAAAAGGGAATAAACAAAGGTAACACTTTTGATCTACCATTAACTAATTATAGGAATACATATTTTGAATTAAAGACAAAAAGTTTTGAGATTTATGAATACTATCATCCTGTAAGAGTTTTTAAACATAATCTCATATTAAAAGAAGATAACTGGGGTAATAAAGTGAATATTTCTTTTTATAAAAAATTTATCTGTAAGGAAGAAAAAGATCTTTATAAAAAATGGAAACAATCTGATAATTAGTTAGTATCTAATTATTATTATCAATAATTAGATACGATCAAAGTAATTTAAAACTTTTAAATTTTGTATCCATAATCTCTACTATATATGATAATTATGGTGCCCCCGCACGGACTCGAACCGCGGACCTATTGATTACAAATCAATTGCTCTACCAGCTGAGCTACAAGGGCATGAACAGTTTTGTATTATGATTTTTAATATTATCAAGTTTTATTTTTGTATTGATTTATATGATGAAAAACTATTGCTGCACTGTTAGATATATTTAAACTTTCAATATTTTTATTTATATCTATTTTTACTGAAAAATCTGTATATTTTTTTGTATGTTCTCTCATACCAAATCCTTCTGATCCAAAAAGTAAAATATTATTTCCATCCCATTTGATATCATTAAACTTTTTTTCACTTTTTGCATCAAAACCATAAATCCAGAAATTTTTTTCTCTTAAAAACTTTAAAGTAGTATTAATATTGGATACTCCAAATATATTTATGTGTTCCATACAACCACTTGCAGATTTATACATAAGCTTACTTTCTGATGGAAATTGCCTTTCTTTAATTATTATCCCGTCTATTTCAAAAGATGCTGCACTTCTAATTAATGAGCCTATATTTCTAGGATCTGTTACATGATCCAAACATGCAATTGTTAGATTGTTTTTTGATTTGATAAATTCTTTTAAATTAATTTTTTGAAAATGTTCAATTTCAGCAACATAGCCTTGATGAGTAATTCCATCCTTTGAACAATATTTATCCAGCTCTTTCCTTGTTTTGTAATAAATCTTCAAATCTTTAAGCAGATTATTTTTTGAACTTACTCTATGTATATTTTTTTTACTCTCTTCTGTTAGAAAAATTTTCAAAACTTTTCTTTCAGGGTTTTTTAAAGCTTCTATAACCGCATGTTTTCCAACTATAAAAAAAGATGATTTGTTCATGATAATTGTTAAATTTACACTATTTTTTAAGCTATTTTCCTACATTTCTCATATTGCATTTGTATAATAAAAATATATAAAACGCATGTTGTTTAAAGCTTTATTGAACATGGGGTGCTTCCCCCTAAAATTATATTAAGGAGGGGTACCAAAGCGGTCAAATGGGGCGGGCTGTAAACCCGTTGACTTCGGTCTTCGAAGGTTCGAATCCTTCCCCCTCCACCATTCAATAAATTTTTATATGACATGGAGTGTACTTGGGTGATGCGGGTGTAGTTCAATGGTAGAACGCTAGCCTTCCAAGCTGGATGTAAGGGTTCGATTCCCTTTACCCGCTCCAAAAATTAAATTAAGGAATAAAAATAAAAGAGGTAAATAAGTAATGTCAAAAGAAAAGTTCGTAAGAAATAAACCGCACTGTAATATTGGTACTATCGGTCATGTCGACCATGGTAAAACAACATTAACTGCTGCGATCACAAAAGTATTAGCAGAGTCTGGTGGTGCACAATTTACTGCTTATGATCAAATTGATAAAGCTCCAGAGGAAAAAGAAAGAGGAATTACAATTTCGACTGCTCACGTAGAATATGAAACTGAAAAAAGGCACTATGCTCACGTAGATTGCCCTGGTCATGCTGATTATGTAAAAAATATGATTACAGGTGCTGCTCAGATGGATGGTGCAATTTTAGTCGTTAATGCAGCTGATGGTCCTATGCCTCAAACTAGAGAACATATACTTTTAGCAAGACAAGTTGGAGTCCCAGCAATAGTTGTTTATTTGAATAAAGTTGATCAAGTTGATGACAAAGAGATGATAGAACTTGTTGAGGAAGAAATTAAAGATTTGTTAACATCATATAAATTTCCAGGAGACAAAACTCCAATTATAAAAGGTTCAGCATTAGCAGCCGTTGAAGGAAGAGATGATGAAATTGGAAAAAATTCAATTATGGAATTAATGAAATCTGTTGATGACTTTATTCCACAACCTGACAGACCAAAAGATAAAGATTTCTTGATGCCTGTTGAAGATGTATTTTCAATTTCAGGAAGAGGTACAGTTGTGACTGGAAGAGTAGAATCTGGAGTAATAAAAACTGGTGATGAAATTGAAATTGTTGGAATAAGAGATACAAAAAAAACAGTTTGTACAGGTGTTGAGATGTTTAGAAAGCTTCTAGATTCTGGAGAAGCAGGGGATAATATTGGTGCTCTTTTAAGAGGAGTTGAAAGAACAGATGTTGAAAGAGGTCAAGTATTATGTAAACCTGGCTCTATTACACCTCACACAAAGTTTGAAGCTCAAGCTTATGTATTAAAAAAAGAGGAGGGTGGAAGACATACGCCTTTCTTTACAAAATATAGACCTCAGTTTTATTTCAGAACAACTGATGTTACAGGTGAAGTTGAGTTACCAGCAGGCACAGAAATGGTTATGCCTGGCGATGATGCCAAATTTACAGTTAAATTAATTACACCAATCGCAATGGCCGAAAAGTTAAATTTTGCTATTAGAGAAGGTGGTAGAACAGTAGGAGCTGGAGTAGTAACTAAAATTATAGAGTAGACTCCATAGGAGTGTAGCTCAATTGGTAGAGCGCCGGTCTCCAAAACCGGAGGTTGGGGGTTCGATTCCCTCCGCTCCTGCCAAACTATATTTATGAAAAACCCATTAAAATTTATTCAGGATGTTAAACAAGAGGCTTTTAAAGTGACATGGCCAACTGGAAAAGAAGTTATTCAAGGCTCTTTAATGGTAGTTGCCATGGCAATAGTTGCAGCTTTGTTTTTTCTTTTATTAGATCAGGTTCTTCAATTTTTCCTAGAACTAGTTTTAAAGGTAAATTTGTAATGAAAAATTGGTATATTGTTCAATCTCATTCGAGTTTTGAAAATAAAGTTGCTCAAGAAATAAAAGAGGAAGCTATAAAAGCCAATCTTTCTGATAAGATTGAGGAAATTATTGTTCCTACACACGATATAACTGAAGTTAAAAGAGGGAAAAGAGTTCAAAGAAAGAAAAAATACTTTCCTGGATATGTTTTGCTTAAAAGTGAAATGGATAACACAATTTACCATATGATTAAAAATTTAAAAAAAGTTAGTGGATTTCTAGGAACAAAAGGAACACCAATACCAGTTTCTGAAAAAGAGATTGAAAAAATACTAGGTCAAATTAAAGATGGTGTGGTTCAACCTAAATCTGGCGTTGAGTATAATGTGGGAGAAAAAGTCCAAGTTATTGATGGACCCTTTGCATCTTTCAGCGGACTAGTAGAGGATATAGATGAAGATAAATTAAGATTAAAAGTTTCTGTATCAATTTTTGGACGACCAACTCCAGTTGATTTAGAATATAGTCAGGTAGAAAAGGCAAGCTAATGGCAAAAAAAGAAATAAGTGGGTATATAAAATTACAGATAAATGGAGGTCAAGCAAACCCAGCTCCTCCTGTGGGTCCAGCTTTAGGTCAAAGGGGTATAAATATAATGGAATTTTGTAAAGCGTTTAATGAAAAAACAAAATCTTTTGCAGGCAAACCTGTTCCAGTAATAATTACAGTATATAAAGATAAAAAATTTGATTTTATTATTAAGTCACCACCAGCTTCACATTTTATAAAAGAAGCAGTCAAATTAAAAAGTGGTTCAAAGGAGCCAGGTAGAAATATTGTAGCTAAAATTTCAAAAAAACAACTTAAAGAAATTGCTGAAAAGAAAATGGCAGACTTAAATGCACATGATGTTGATGAAGCTGCAAAAATAATTGCCGGTTCAGCAAGATCAATGGGTATAGAGGTAGTTGAGTAATGCCATCAAAAAGATTTAAAAAATTACCTGAAAATACAAGAGATTTAAAAGCTGAGACAGTCGATAAGTTAATAGATATTTTAAAGCAAAACTGTACTACTAAATTTGATGAATCGTTAGATTTAAATTTACAGATTAATAATAAACAAAAGAAAAGTGAAATTTCAATTAGAACTGTAATTAATTTACCAGGTGGAACATCAAAAAAAGTAAAAGTAGGAGTAGTTTGTGAAGATAATAAAATTCAAGATGCAAAAGATGCTGGTGCAGAAATAGTTGGTGGAGATGAATTAATCGAAGAAATAAAATCTGGAAAAATTGATTTTGAAAAGTTACTTTGTACTCCTATGATGATGATAAAGCTTTCAAAATTAGGTAAAGTTTTAGGTCCAAAAGGTTTAATGCCAAATCCCAAATTGGGTTCAGTTACAAATGATATTAAAAAAGCAGTCACCGATGCAAAATCTGGTCAAGTTGAAATAAGGAATGACAAAGATGGGAATATTGGTGTGAGTATTGGAAATAAATCATTCGATAATGATAAATTAATAATGAACTTCAACGCAATCATTGATGCACTTGAAAAAGAAAAATTGAACAATAATAACATTAAGGGTGATTTAATAAAACAAGCTTATATGACATCTACCATGGGTGTTTCATATAAGATCAAATTAGGTAAGAGTATTTAGTTATGATGAATAAAGAGCAAAAGAAACAGTATATTTCTGATATGACAAAACAGTTTGAAAAATCAGAAGCTGTTATAGTCACTCACTATCAAGGGTTAACTATGAATCAGCTCGATGATTTAAGATCTAAAATGAGAGAACACGGCATAAAATTTAAAATTACAAATAATCGAATCACAAAACTAGCTCTTGAAAAAACAAGATGTAAAGATTTGTCAGATTTATTTACTGGTCCTACAGCTGTAGCTTTATCAGAAGACGCTATTACATCAGCAAAAATTTTGACAAAATTTTCAAAAGAAAATGAAAATTTAAAGATTCTTGGTGGAATCATGGGATCGGACATTTTGGATGTTGCAGGGGTCAAAAATGTAGCTACTCTACCTTCACTTGAGGAGGCGAGGGCTAAAATTGTAGGAATATTGAGGTCTCCAGCACAAAAAATAGCAAGTATTTTACTTGCGCCAGCGTCAAAAATCGCTATTTTAGCGCTCGAAAAATCAAAAAAATAACCAGGGACAAGAACTAATATGGCTGACTTAAATAAAATTATAGATGACTTATCAAGTTTGACTGTTGTAGAAGCAGCTGAACTTTCAAAACAATTAGAAGAAAAGTGGGGAGTTACTGCAGCAGCAGCTGTAGCAGCTGCACCAGCAGCAGCAGGTGGAGCAGCGCCAGAAGAAGAAAAAGATGAATTTACAATTATGCTTACGGCTGCAGGTGATAAAAAAATTAATGTTATTAAAGAAGTTAGAGCTATTACCGCTTTAGGTCTAAAAGAAGCAAAAGATTTAGTTGAAGGAGCACCAAAAGAAGTCAAATCAGGTGTAAATAAAAAAGAGGCAGAAGAGATAAAACAAAAACTCGAAGCAGCCGGCGCAAAAGTAGAACTAAAATAAATTAGATAGGATTTTTTACTGGTTAATTTTTTTAATCAGTAGTTGAGATGCAATTATCTTTTACAGAAAAGAAAAATATTAGAAAAAGTTTTGGAAAGCTTAAAGAAAGCTTGTCTATACCCAACCTTATTGAGGTTCAAAAAAATTCTTACAAAGAATTGACTGAATTTAAGGAAAATGTCGAGCAACATCTCGTAAAAGGTTTTGATAGAGTTTTTAAAAGCATTTTTCCAATAGAGGACTTAAATGATAAGGCTACTCTAGAATATGTTTCTTATAAATTAGAAAAACCAAAATTTGATGTCGAAGAATGTATAACAAGAGGTTTGACTTATTCAGCAGCTCTCAAGTGTACTTTAAGATTAGTTGTTTATGAAATAGATCAAGAAAATAATACTAAAGATATTCTTTCAGCTAAAGAACAAGAAGTATACATGGGCGAAGTCCCAATGATGACAAACAGTGGAACATTCATAACTAATGGAGTTCAAAGAGTTGTAGTAAACCAAATGCATAGAAGCCCTGGAGTTTTCTTTGATCATGATAAAGGTAAATCACATGCAAGTGGAAAATTACTTTTTAATTGCAGAGTTATTCCAAACAGAG
>CACBHZ010000025.1 GCA_902539195.1 uncultured Pelagibacteraceae bacterium
GTCTACCATTAATATGTGTTTTTCCGTATGAAATGATTTCGTCTTTATATGTTACTACACATCCGACAGATGGATTTAGACCTGTTAACCCTTTATTTTGATTAGCAAGTTCTAGTGCCAATCTCATGAATGCTTTATTTTTTTCTAATGATTTATCTTTTTTTAAAGACATCGATTTTATCAACAAATTGAACGAAGTCTTTTTCTTCTCTAAAATTTCTATATACTGATGCAAATCTTACATAAGCTACTGGGTCCAATTCTTTTAATCCTTCCATTACCATTGTACCGATTGTGTTTGAAGAAATTTCACTCTGACCTAGTTCCTCTAAAGACCTTGATATTTTAGATATAAATTTTTCTGCTGTCTCTGTATCTATTGGTCTTTTTTTGAGTGCTACATATATTGATTTTGATAATTTTTCTCTATCAAAAGTAGATTTTCTACCGTTTTTTTTTACTACCGTTAATTCTCTGAATTGTACTCTTTCAAAAGTAGTAAATCTTTGTCCACAAATACATAATCTTCTTCTCCTAATAGCTGTTCCGTCTTCGGTGGGTCTAGAGTCTACAACTGAAGTTTCTCCCTTTTTACATATAGGACAAATCATAATTCATTATCCCAAATTTTTATAAATTGGGAAATTTGAACATAAATCAACAACTTCTTTTCTTACATCGTCTTCTATTTTTGTATTATTGTCAGGGTTTGATGACAAACCTTTAATCACTTTAGTAATTAGTTCACCAACAATTTTAAATTCATTTAAACCAAAACCTCTAGTAGTTGCGGCCTGAGAACCTAGTCTTATACCAGAAGTTACCATAGGACTTTCTGTATCGAAAGGAATTCCATTTTTATTACACGTTATGTTGGCTCTTGATAAACTTTCAGCTGCAGCATTACCTTTGACACCAAAAGGTCTTAAATCTACCAACATCAAATGGGTATCTGTTCCTCCAGAATAAATCTTAAAACCATTTGTTTTTAATGTTTCTGCGAGAATTTTTGCATTAGCTAAAACATTAGATATATATTCTTTGAAAGACGGTTCTAATGCTTCTTTAAATCCAACTGCTTTTGCTGCTATTATATGCATCAAAGGGCCGCCCTGATAACCAGGAAATACTGCTGTATTAATTTTTTTATAAATATCTTCGTGATTTGTTAAAATAATTCCACCTCTTGCACTTCTAAAAACTTTATGAGTTGTAGATGTAACAACATGAGCATGATCAACAGGATTTGGATAACCTTTACCAGCAACAAGACCTGAAAAGTGAGCCATATCTACCATAAAGAATGCCCCAACCTTATCAGCAATTTCTCTAAATCTTTTAAAATCAATTATCCTAGAGTATGCACTGCCTCCAGCAATTATAAGTTTAGGTTTATTTTCAATTGCTAATCTTTCAACCTCGTCATAATCGATTAATTCTGAGGTTTTATCTACATCGTAGCTTATTGCATTAAACCATTTGCCCGACATTGCAATTTTAAGACCATGAGTAATATGGCCACCAGAATTTAAACTCATTCCCATAAAAGTATCACCTGGCTTTAATAATGCTAAAAATACTGCTCCGTTTGCTTGGGCGCCT
Source organism: uncultured Pelagibacteraceae bacterium (assembly GCA_902539195.1). Classification (GTDB taxonomy): domain Bacteria; phylum Pseudomonadota; class Alphaproteobacteria; order Pelagibacterales; family Pelagibacteraceae; genus Pelagibacter. The sequence continues at coordinate 1,603 of CACBHZ010000025.1, forward strand.
GAATGAGGTTGTGAATTCGCAAATTTACAATTAAAAAGTTTTTTTAATCTATCGTTAGCAAGTGACTCAGCAACATCAACATGTTCACAACCGTTATAATATCTTTTACCTGGGTAACCTTCAGCATATTTATTTGTTAGTACTGAACCTTGTGCTTCTAAAACTGCTTGTGAAACTATGTTTTCTGATGCGATTAATTCGATATGATTTTGTTGTCTGATTAATTCTTTATTTACTGCATCAAATATTTCTGGATCAGCTTCAGACAATTTTTTTTCAAAAAAGTTTTCATATTGAGTATTTAAATATTTTTTTTCACTAGACATTTATTTACCTATATTTTTTTTATTCTTTTAATATGTCTACCGCCTTCAAACTCAGTTTTTAGAAAGCTATCAACACATTTTAAAGCAACTGTTTTTTTAATAAGCCTTTCTCCTAATGTTATAACATTTGCATCATTATGCAATCGCGATAATTTGGCATTTTTAACTGAATAGCATAAAGCTGCACGTATTCCTTTATTTTTGTTTGCAGCAATAGACATTCCTACTCCTGAACCACAAACAAGTATTCCTACATGATTCTTATTTTTTGCAACTTGTTTGCAAAGTTTATGGGCAAAATCAGGGTAATCAACGGACTTCTTATTTTGTTTTGGTCCTAAATCTTTTATTGGATAATTTTTATTAAAGTATTTTAAAATATTCTTTTTTAAATTAAAACCACCATGATCTGAAGCAATAAAAATTTTTTTCAATTTAATTAAATTTGTAATTTAAAACACAAGCAACAAGGTGAACTCTATTTTCTTCACCCCCATTAAATGCATTGTGATATTTAGTATTATTAGTAATCCAAACAGAGCCATCTGCTGGCATATGTTTTGCAACATTATCAACGACCATTATTGCACCAGGATTTGTGTATATAGGTATATGAAGCCTTGGCTCAGGATCTCTGTGCCAACTCAATGTTGATCTAGGTTCTTTAAGAAGAAGTCTCATCCTACCTAATTTATACTTTTTTGTTAATTGATCATAAACTTCTTTGAAATAAGTATTTTTAAAGTCGTCAACAAATTCCGTATATTTATGTTCATCAATTTTACTCTCTCTCTGTACCTCAACACCCGAACTATCTGGTTTAGTCCAATAAATGCCTCTTACATTATTCCCTTTGACAGAATCTGGATCACCTGGAATTTGATTTAGAGGTATACCAGCGAAGTGAGGTATTCCAAGACTTGTATCAAAACCTTTTATTTTTAATACTTCATCACAAGCTTGTTTTAATTTTATAATATCAAATTTTACATCTTGTTTTTGGAAATCATTGAATAATTGTGACATCGATGCTCTACTATCTTATAGACTATTATATTAAATATTACTATTGTCGCATCAAAAAAATTAATTGATAATGATTATCACAGGTAGCTATCCTAATTTAAGATTGAGAAGATCAAGAAAATTCAGTTGGTCTAGAAGATTAGTTCAAGATAATGATCTATCTTACAATGATTTTATTTTACCTATCTTTCTTACTGAAGGAAAAGCAAAAAAAGTTCCCATTAATTCAATGCCAAATGTTTTTAGGCACTCTATTGATAAATTAAAAAGTGTAGTTGATAAAGCACTAAAATTGGGAATACCAATGGTAGCTTTATTCCCTTATACAAATCCAAGAAAAAGAGATGAATATGGAAATGAAGCTTTAAATGAAAATAATTTAGTTTGCAAAGCAATAAAATTCATCAAAAAAAATTATAAGAACGAAATTGGAATAATGTGTGATGTTGCATTAGATCCTTATACATCACATGGTCATGATGGAATAATTAAAAAAAATGAAATTTTAAATGATGAAACATTAGAAATCCTAATTAAACAATCACTATTGCAGGCAAAAATGGGTTGTGATGTGATTGCCCCATCAGATATGATGGATGGTAGAGTTTTAAAAATTCGTAAAGCTTTAGATAAGAATAATCTTAAAGATGTTCAAATTCTATCTTATGCAGTTAAGTATGCATCAAGTTTTTATGGCCCATTTAGAAATGCTGTTGGATCAAGAAGTCTCTTAAAAGGAGACAAAAAAACTTATCAAATGGATTTTAAAAACAATTATGAATCATTAAGAGAAGTTGCATTAGATATAAAAGAAGGAGCAGACATGATTATAGTAAAACCAGGAATGCCATATCTTGATATAATTAGGGAAGTTAAGAATAATTTTAAAATTCCAGTTATTGCATACCAAGTATCAGGAGAATATAGTCTCATACAAAATGCAATTTCAAAGAATATATTAGATAAAAAATCGATATATGAAAGTCTAGTTTCCTTTAAAAGAGCTGGAGCAAGTGCAATTATAACGTATTTTGCTGATCAAATAAAACTAGATTAATTTTAAAGAGTTTTGAAAATTAAATCTTGTTTTGGGAAAATTAAGATTGTTCGGTTTAACTATTGTTTTGTCTAAAAAATCTCCTACAATTTTTAAAGCATCAAAGGTATCTTCAAAGCTTATATCTTCTTCATCTTTGTTTACTAAAAAATTTGGTATGATTTTATCAGAATTTTTTAATTTATAATTGATTTTATTACCTTCAGAAACTTCTTCTACATAATTATTAAAGTCTATGTCATATCCAATTAATTTATAAAAGTTTAATTCCCAATTTACAAACTTTGAAAGCCACTCTTCATGTTTTAATATCTCAAAATAATTATCAATTAAGTAATAAATCTTTCTATTTTTTTCGTTCTCTACTGTCAAAATTTTAATCAAATTCATTGTATAAATTATACAAAGGAGTTTTTGCTTATCTTCTAAAAAGTAAGGAGTTTTAAATTCATCAATTTCAACTTTTAAAGAACCAATTTTTGATTGAGATTTTGAATTATAATTAATATGCAATTTATTACCCTCAATTAGGTAGTTTTTAATTTTTTTTGAGGTTCCTCCAAAAATAATTCCTGAAATTTTTCCATGATTTTCAGTATAAAATTCAGATATTACGGAATTTTCATTATATTTATTTTTTGAAAGTAAGTAGCCTTTATCTTGCCAATTCATTATATTTTAATTGTTTCTAAAAGTTTCATAGCTGCAGCTTGTTCTGCATTTTTTTTCGAACTACCATCAGCGATAACTGTTTTGCTATCCTTAATTTTTACACTAATTTTAAAATTTGGTTTATGTCTTGGTCCTGTATTAGAAATAAGTTTATATATTGGCAATGCTTTAAATTTCTTTAATGAATATTCTTGTAATCTTGTTTTGGAGTCGATTACAGTAATATCTGATAAATTTAAATAATTTTTCCAATAATTTAATATAAATTTTGACGAAACCTCAAAACCTTTATCTATATAAATTGCTCCTATCAAAGACTCACAACAATCAGATATAATTTTTTTTTCAATATTGACTTTTTTTTTCTTTTCTGTGTTTCCTGTTAAAATATAATTATCCAATTCTAATTCCTTGCCAATTTCAAAACACTTATTTTTATTAACTAAATTTGCAAGTTTTTTGTCAATCATACCTACTTTTTCATTTGGATATAACTCTAAAAGTTTCTTTGATATAACAAACCCTAAAACTCTATCACCTAAAAATTCAAGTTTTTCATAATTATTTTTTGTATCAAAACTTTTGTGTGTTAAGGCTTGTATCAATAGTTTATCATCTTTAAAGCTAATACCTATTTTCTTTTGTAGTTTGTTTAACTTCATTTATTTAAATTATTTTATTAAAAAATCTTTCAAATCGAACTATTTCATTCCATTTGAAAATGTTAAAGATACTTCCTTTCCTTGGATTAGATGAAAAAAATAAAATTTGTGCTTTTCCAACTAAATTATTTTGATTAACATAACCAACTTCAGTTAGAAATCTGCTATCTTTAGAACAATCCCTATTGTCACCTAAGAAAAAAAAGTGATTTTCAGGAACAATGTATTTATCTGAATTAGAAAAAGTTATATCGGTTCTATATGCAGCTAAATAACTTTTTCCATTTGGAAGTTTTTCTTCAAATATATTGACATCAATTTGGGATGATCCACAATATAACTTATCATTTTTGCTTTTGATTGTTTTTAATACTTGATTAGAATTTATAAATAAATCACCATCAATAAATTGTATTGTATCACCTGGTAAACCAATCAATCTTTTAATATAATCTGTACGATTATCGGCAGGTGTCTTAAAAACTATAACATCTCCTCTTTTAGGGTTTTTATTTAATATACGTCCTTTAAAAATAGGAGGACTAAAAGGAAATGAATGTTTACTATATCCGTAAGAAAATTTTGTAACAAATAATCTGTCACCCACAAGCAAGTTAGTTT
>CACBHZ010000026.1 GCA_902539195.1 uncultured Pelagibacteraceae bacterium
TATTTTTTAAAAATTTTGAACTTTGATTTATAAATTCATCAACATTTTCTACATGCTCGACTATCTCCATGTTAAGAATTACATCAAATTTCTTTTTATAAGAAAAATTCTCTGGGGATTTATCGTAATACTCAATTTTTAAATTACTTTTTTTTAAATGATGCTTTGCAACATCAATATTTTTTTTTGATGCATCAATACCAACGACATCTGCCCCGAGTCTAGCCAGAGGTTCACTTAATAAACCCCCACCACATCCAATATCAAGAATACTTATCCCTTTCAATGGTTCGTGATTTGCAGAAATATCAAAATCATTAATAATATTTTTTTTTATATATTCTATCCTTATAGGGTTAAACTTATGAAGAGGTTTGAATTTGCCGTTAGGATTCCACCATTCCTCCGCAATTTTGTTAAATTTTTCTAATTCTACTTGGTTTATAGTATTATTAATCATTCTATATTGACATTATAAATTAGATGTATTTTATCAACAAAATAAAGCTTGTAAATAAAACTACCAATGAAAATTATTGTATTAAAATTTGGAGGTACCTCAGTTGGTTCAGTTGAGAGAATTAGAAAAGTTGCCAAAATAATTAGATCATATTCGATAAAATATAAAGTAATAGTTTTATCATCTGCGATGAGTGGTACCACTAATAAATTGATAAACATGTCAAAAAAAATCAGTAAAAATTTTGCTGATCATGAGTATGATACTTTAGTTTCAGCAGGTGAGCAGATATCTTGCTCTTTATTGGCGGGCCAATTATTAGCTCACGGAATAAAGTCAAAATCTTGGATGGCTTGGCAAATACCAATTTTAACAGAGGGAAAACATAAATATTCTAGAATTAAATACATCAATAAAACTAAAGTATTAAAATTTTTAAAAATAGGTGGAATTCCTATAATAGCTGGTTTCCAAGGTGTAGATAAAGATTTAAATATTACAACTATTGGAAGGGGTGGATCAGACTCTAGCGCTATTATGGTTGCTAAGTTTTTTAAGGCTGAACGATGTGTAATATACACTGATGTTGAAGGTGTGTATACCACTGATCCAAACAAACTTAATTCAGCAAAAAAGATTAAAAATATATCTTATGAAGAAATGTTAGAGATGGCCTCCTTAGGATCAAAAGTCATGCAGCCACAATCAATACAGGACGCAAGATTAAATAGGATAAATATTGAGGTCAAATCATCATTTGTTAAAAAAAAGGGGACATTAATAACAAAACGAAAAAATATAATTAATAATAAAATAATTACTGGTATTTCTTCAACAAATAATGACGCAAAAGTAACATTATTAGGAGTTAAAGATAGACCGGGTATAGCAGCCTCAATATTTAAACCTCTTTCTCATAATTCAATTAATGTTGATATGGTCGTTCAAAACATTTCTTCAGATGGTAAAGAGACTGATCTAACTTTTACTATAAAATCTTACGATTTAAATAAAACTAAAAAAATAATTAATAATAATAAAAAAATCAGTTTTAAAAAAATGATTTTTGATAAAAATGTATCAAAAGTTTCGATTATAGGAGTCGGAATGGTTACTACTCCAGGTGTGACATTTAGAATGTTCCAAGCACTAGCTAAAAAAAATATTAATATACAAGTTATCTCAACTTCAGAAATAAAAATTTCAGTATTAATTAAAAGAGCAAATGTTGTGAAAGCAATAAAATCTTTACACACAGAATTTGATTTAGATAAATGACATCAGAAATTAGACCATTCAGAAAAATTAACAGAAAAATAACAAAAGAAATTAGTGTTGGTAAAATTAAGGTTGGTGGTAATAATCCAATAACAGTCCAGACTATGACTAATACATTAACAACTGATCATAAGTCTACAATAGATCAGATAAATAGAGTCACAGAAGCCGGTGCAGATATCGTTAGAGTATCTTGTCCAGATAAAAAGTCTACAGAGTCTCTAAAAACAATAATAAAAAATATAGATGTTCCAATAGTAGCAGATATACATTTTCACTATAAGAGGGCAATCGAGGCTGCAGAAAATGGAGCAGATTGTCTTCGTATTAATCCAGGTAATATTGGAGAAACTAAAAGAATTGCTGAAGTTATTTCGGCTGCTAAAAATAATAATTGTTCTATTAGAATTGGAGTAAATGCTGGATCACTTGAAAAAGATATACTTGAAAAGTACAAGGAACCTTGCCCAGAGGCTTTAGTAGATAGCGCTATCAGAAATATTAAATTAATTGAGGATATGGATTTTTCTAATCTTAAAATAAGCGTTAAATCATCAGATGTTTTTTTATCTATTGCTGCATACAGATTATTATCTGAGAAAACGAATTATCCACTTCACCTCGGCATTACAGAGGCAGGTAGTTACTTGCCAGGCAGCATTAAAACTTCTATTGGTTTCGGCAGTTTATTGTTAGATGGTATAGGAGACACCATAAGAGTATCACTATCAGATGATCCATTACAGGAAATTAAAGTTGGAAATGAAATTTTAAAATCTTTAAATTTAAGAAATAGAGGTGTTAAAATTATTTCATGTCCATCATGTGCCAGACAAGCTTTTAAAGTAATAGATACTGTAAAAAAACTAGAACAAAAATTATCACATATTAAAGAGCCTATAACATTATCAATCATTGGATGTGTTGTTAATGGACCAGGTGAAGCTAAACAAACCGAAATTGGAATCACAGGTGGAGGAAAAGACAATCATATGCTGTATTTAAACGGTTTAAATACTGAAAAAGTAACAACAAAAAACATGATCGATAAAATTGTATCCTTAGTTGAAGAAAAAGTTGCGAGCCTACAAAACAAATAAATGCTTCCAAAAGAAAAAGTAAAAAATTTAATTGATAGACATCTAGAAATTGAAAAGGAGCTTTCTACTGGAGGGGTAGATAAAAAAAAATTTGCAGCAATCTCAAAAGAATACTCAGAATTAAGTGACATTATTAAAAATGCTAAAGAATACTTAAATTTTCATAAGGAAACCGAAGATTTAAAAAATATTATAAACGACAAAAAATCTGACATTGAATTGATTGAGTTTGCAAATAATGAACTCGAGACTTTAAAAAAAAACTTTCAAATAAATGAAAAAAAAATTAAATTATTTCTACTTCCTAAAGACCTGGCAGACAGCAAAAATGCTATAATAGAAATTAGAGCAGGAACTGGAGGATTAGAAGCTAGTTTATTTGCTTCAGATTTATATAAAATGTATGAAAAAGTAAGTCAAAAAAAAAAATGGCTTATCGAAGTTATCTCGATTTCAAAAAGTGATGCTGGAGGTCTCAAAGAAGTTATTGCTTTAATTAAAGGTAAAAATATTTATTCCTCATTAAAATATGAGAGTGGTGTTCATAGAGTCCAGCGTGTTCCAGATACAGAAACTCAAGGAAGAGTGCATACTTCAGCTGCCACAGTTGCAGTTTTACCCGAAGCAGAGGATTTAGACATTAAATTAGATGAAAAAGATTTAAGAATAGATGTATTTAGAAGTAGTGGACCTGGAGGTCAGAGTGTAAATACAACAGATTCTGCTGTTAGAATCACACACATACCTACTGGAATCGTAGTAAGTCAACAAGATGAAAAATCACAAATTAGAAATAAAGAAAAAGGGATGAAAATTTTAAAATCAAGAATTTATGATTATGAAAGAAAAAAAATTGATCAAGAAAGATCCAAAGATAGAAAAAGTAAAATTGGAACTGGAGATAGATCAGAAAGAATAAGAACTTATAACTTTCCACAAGGGAGAGTTACAGATCATAGAATAAACTTAACTTTACATAAGCTTGAAGAATTTATGGAAGGTGAAATTTTTGATGAAATGATTGAAAATTTAAGCTTGCAAGCTCAACAACAAGAATTAAGTAAGATCAATTGATGAATTATTTACAAGCAATAAATTATGGAAGTGAAATACTCAAGTTAAATAATATAGAAACATACAATTTAGATAGCGAACTACTTTTAGCAAAAGCATTAAATTCGACAAGAGAAAATTTATTAATAAATTTAAATAAAAAAATTTACCCCAATAAATTTTATATTTTTAAAAGACTTATAACTAGAAGAAAAAAACAAGAGCCTTTAGCGCATATTTTTCAAGTCAAAGAATTTTGGAATTTAAATTTCATCGTAAATAAAGATGTTTTAACGCCAAGACCAGAAACTGAGTTAATTGTTGATGAAGTTTTAAATTTGATTAGTCCAGCTTCATCTAAAAATATTTTGGATATTGGCACAGGATCAGGATGTATAATTATATCTATAATCAATGAAAGGCAAAATTGTAATGCTACAGCGATAGACATTAGTAAAAAAGCCATAAAAATTGCTTTATGTAATGCAAAAATGCATCACATGCAGAATAAAATTAATTTCATAAATATCGATATTGACAAGTTTTATTTAAATCATTATGATTTTATCGTTTCTAATCCTCCATACATTAGTAATATAGAATTTAATAAACTGGGGAATAACATTAGATTATTTGAACCACACTTATCTTTACGAGCTGGTGTTGATGGGTTGAGGGATATAAAGAAACTAATTAGTAAAAGTAAAAAATTGTTAAAAATAAAGGGCAAACTAATATTTGAGATTGGAGTTAATCAACTTCAAAATGTTAAAAAAATTCTTATGAAAGATGGTTTTTATATTAATAAAATATGCAAAGATATTAGAAATATCCCAAGAGTTATAATATCTACAAAATTGTAATGAATAGTTATCGAAATAATAATAGAAAAAATAGATATAAGCATAACGGTGAAAGAAATTTTAGAAAAAGATCAATAAGTGGTCATAAAAATCATAGTGAATTTAACTCAAACTCAGAATTTAAACATAGGAATCCAGGTAGAAACAACCAGAATGCTTCAAAGTTAATAGAAAAATATAATAATCTTGCTAGAGAAGCCCTGTCTTCAGGAGATAAAATACTCTCAGAAAATTATTTACAACATGCTGATCATTTTTCTCGAATATTAAGCATTCAAGAATTAAATAAAGTTGAAAATAGAGAAAATAATGTAATAGAACAAGATTTTAAAAAAGATAACAGTGATATTGATGTTGATAATAAAAAAAAATTAAATAACGATAATGTTAATTCTGATTAGTTTATTTTAGATATAAGATTTGACTTTAAAACATCAATTTTAATTTTACTAACTTCAAATTTTTTTCGTTCTTCTCCTTTTAATATTTTACCTGATGGAAGCTTTAACTTTTGAGAATTCACTTTCCTTCCATTTTCGATAACTTCATAATGCAAATGAGGACCCGTTGACATTCCTGTTGAACCCACATAACCAATTATTTGTCCTTGCTTAACTCTTACACCTTTTTTTATACCTTTACCAAATTTTGACATATGTGCATAAACTGTTTGGTAAGTACTATTGTGTTTTATTTTTACACAATTTCCTCCCCCACCACACCAACCAGCTTTACTAACTTTACCATCTCCCGAGGCCATTATTGGCGTGCCTTTAGGAGCAGCAAAATCTGTACCTGTATGCATTTTTGTATAACCTAAAATTGGATGCTTTCTTTTTCCATAAGATGAAGATAGCCTTGCTCCATTAATAGGGGTTTTCATTAGAGTTTTTCTTATACTTTTCCCATTTTCATCAAAATAGTCAATTTTATTTTTTTCATACTCATACTTATAAAGTTGTAGATCATCATTTTGTAAGTTTAAATTAGCGAAGATTATTTCACCAGTATCAACTATTTTATTATTATCATTTATAAATTCTTCATATATAATTTGAAAACTATCATTTTTCCAAATATCTCTCTGAAAATCAACTTGAAATCCATACAATCT
>CACBHZ010000027.1 GCA_902539195.1 uncultured Pelagibacteraceae bacterium
TGGCAAATATACCATTGTTAAAAACTAGATAAATCTTTTTTCTTTATTTCTAGAATTAATTTCATAGACATTTTTATATAAATCTAAATATTTTTTTTTAAATGGCTCAGGATCAAAAAAAAACGAATTAATGTAGCCTTTTTTAATAATTTTTTGTCTAAGTTGAGAATTAAAAATTATTTTTTTTAATTTTTTTTTTATATCATTTATATTTTTTGGGTTAACTAATAATGCGCTTTTATTAGCTATATCCTTCATGGGTGATATATTGCTGGTTATTACGGGCACACACATTCTTTGAGCTTCAATTATTGGTAAACCAAATCCTTCGTATAACGAAGGAAACAATAATACATTGGCTTGGTTGTAATAATCTATTAGTTTATTTTCTGAAACGTTAATATAGTTTTTATGAATTATTTTATTTTCATTTAAATAATTTTTTTGATCACTATTTATTTTACCAATTATAATAACTTTTTTTTTAATGCCTTTAATTGAAAACAATATTCTATCTATATTTTTATTTCTTGTAGTACCAAGTACTAATATTACATTTTTTTTTATTTTATTTTTTATTTTATAATTTCCGTATGGCAAAAATGCAGATATTACTTTTATTTGTTTTTTAATTTTTATAAATTTCTTCAACTCTTTTTTTGAAAAATTAGAAATTGTCGTTACATATTTTGATTTTTTGATAGGTAAATAAAACCAAAAATATTTATATATCGTTTTTTTTAAGCCAGAAAACTGTCTTAGATTATAGCAATCAAGAAAAGTATTGATTGTTTTATTTTTATTTAAAAACAAAGTTATAAAATTTATATCACCAGAAATATGATTTACATCACCTTGGTTAAAAAGCGCCCAAATACAATTAAACATTCTTTTAAAAAAACCACTACTGTGAAAAGGGCAGATTAATAATTTAAATCTAAAATTTTTATTTTTACCTTTTATTATTGTTTTAATTATTTTTTCAATACTATGATTTTCAAACCTATATGGTTTTCTTAAAAAAATGTGTACATTGATTTTATTTTCGCTACTCATTATTGATTAAATTTTTTCACTTTTAAATTTTAATTTAGTTTATTTGAATTTTATTATTTGAGAATTTTGAATTTTGTAAATATGGTCACATCTTTTTAGATTACTTAGCTTGTGTGTTATAATAATTGATGTATAACGTTTCCTACTTAAACCAAATATTGTATTCATTACTTTTTTTTCTGCCTCTATATCGAGAGAACTTGTCGCTTCATCAAATATTATTAATTTGGAATTTTTATATAATGCACGTGCAATAGCTATTCTTTGTCTCTGTCCTGCTGAAATTTTTAAGCCTTTTTCACCTAAAACATCATTATATTTATTATCTTTAGCCTCTATAAATTCTGTTAATTCAGCATTTTTTGCTGCTTTCCTAACCTCAAACATATTGATCTTATTTTTTTTTTTACCAAAGGCAATATTTTCAGCTATTGACTGCTCTGTAATAAAAATATTCTGCGGCACACTTGCAACACATGAAAACCAGCTTTTTTTTCTATTAAGAATAGATTTATTATCAACAAGAATATCTCCAGAAGTAGGATCTAATAAACCTAAAATTATATCTGCTAGCGTACTTTTGCCCGAACCGCTTCTCCCAATAATCCCTATTCTTGATCCTGCTGAAATTTTTAAATTAATATTATTTAAAATTTTTTTTTCATTAGAGTATAAATATGTAAATGAAATATTTTTTAATAATATTTTATCATTAAATTTAATTGGCTTTATTAATTTTTTATTTGAGGATCTTATATTTCTTTTACAGAAATTTAAAATAAAATTCGTGTGTGGTGATGCATTCACATTCTCCATATGACCGGAGTATAATTGATTAAGTATAGGCAAAATTCTCTGTGATGCTACGGCAAGTACTGCAATCATCGGAATTAATTCCTCTAATGATTTATAATTATCTGCGTTTAAACTTATTATTATACCTATGCTAGCTAGAAGGAAAGTTTCAATTATTGGTCTTGGAGCTGAATAAAAGAATCTATTTTCTTCGTTGCCTCTCATTAACTTTGAATACGATTTTGAAAACAAATTATTATAAAATTTTTGATAATTATTAATTAATATATCTCTAAAACCATTAAATGTTTCTCTTACTATTTTTATATTAATTATCTGTTCATTTGAAACTATTGATGCATTTAAGAATATTTTTCTTTTAAATATCAGGATTACAAATAAATATATACCTATAAAAAATAAACTAGCGTATATCGTAATTTTAAAATCTATGTAAGACAATATTGAAAATATGAAGACAAAAGTTATAAAATTATAAATCATTAATAATGTAGCAAAAATGCTGTTGTTAACTATTGGCATTTTTTGAAATATACTTAATGTATCATTTGTATTCTTTGCGAATAAACTTTTGTAATCCTGATAAATAATTTTTTGATAACAAATACTTGTTATATTTTTTCCAAAAAAATAAACAATAATAGAAATTAGATAATAAAAAAATAACCTAAATATTCCAGCAATTATACATGTTAAAATAAAAAATAAACTTAAATATAGAATTAGTTGACTATTAGTTTTAATGCTAAAAATATCTAAAAAAAATTTAAAGAAAAAATTTCCTTGATAATAATTAGGATCCATAAAAGCTTTAATCAAAACAAATAGAAAGCCTAAAAGAGAAATCTCAAAAAAAGAAGACACAGTTAAAATAATTAAAAAAAATACTATGTAAAAAATTTTTATAGATTTTATTAATGTTAAAAGTTGATATAAAATTTTGTAATATTCGGCTAAAGATGTAAATTTAGTCGCAATTTTATCCATGAAATTATGTTTTAGTAGTGTATATATTTAACACTATATTTAATATTTAATACATTATAAATTTATGGTTTATTATAATTTACTAATTCCATTAGTTATTTTAAATTTTCTTTTATTTTTTGTATTTAAAAAGATTGCCAAAAGCATTGGTTTTGTTGATAAATCGAAAAAGTTTAGAAATCCAATAACTCTAACTTCAACTGGAGTAGTTTTTTATATTAATTTACTAATAGCATTTATATTATTTTTTTTTCTAAAAGAGTTTGATTTAAATGAATTACCAAATAACATAATTTATAGTTTTTTTGCATTGACTGTACTGGTATTTGTGTCAGCTATAGACGATGTTAAACCTATTGACCCTAAGATTAGGTTATTCATACAATTAATATGTATATATATATCTATAACCTCTATCAAAATATATAATTTAGAGCTACCAATAAAAATTTCTATTTTATTATGTTTATTAATTTGGGTTTACATTTTAAATATTACTAATTTCACAGATGGGTCAGATGGTTTTCTAGCAACAAATACAATTTTTTTATTTTTAAATGTAATTATTCTTTGTGAGTTATTAAAACTAGATTTATTTTCAAAAAGTATTTCAATTATTTTATTACCATCAATATTATTTTTTTTATATTTTAATAAACCTATTGCAAAAATGTATATGGGAGATAGTGGGAGTGTACTAATAGGATTTATTAATGGTTTTATTTTTTTAGAACTATTAACAATTGGAAAATTAAATTTGGCAATTGCATTATTAATATATCCTCTTTTAGATTGTTCTTTTGCTTTAATAAGAAAAACACTAGAAAGGAAAATGCCTTGGGCTGATACCTCTAATTATAGTTTTTTACAACCTACAATCAAAAGGAACAAAAATAAATATTTCGTTTTTTATATAAATATTTTGTTTAATTTACTGAATGGTTTATTCATTATTTTTCAGGTTTTTTATGGGTGGCAATTTATCATTTTAAATATTTTTTTGGCGTTGGTCTCAATAAAAATTTATGAAAATAAATATTGATTAAATTTTTTACCTTATATTATGTTAATTAAGTGAAACACATCCTGGTAACTTTGTATAATCAAAGTGAAATAAATATGCATTGTAATAATTTTTTGAACTATTAAAAATATTACGGGTTTCATGAAAACCAGCATTTCTCTTAGCAGAAAATAAACCGTTAGTACATTTATGAAAATTTAAAGATTTAAAGTTATAATTATTTTGTTCACCATAAAATAAAATAAAATTTGGTTTTTCTTCTTTTATTTTTTCTAGATGATAAATTTTCGTTTTATTATCGTTTTTATTTATGTGATGTACTATTTCAAAAAAAATAGGATCATTTTTGGAAAAGTATGTCGAACGGTGTGTTGTTATAAATTTTGAATTTTCTGGTAAAACTGAATTTACCCAAGTATATAAATTATATCCAGATGCATGCTTGGAAAGAACTTTATTTTTTAAATTTTCTGTTAATACTCCTGGAAATAAACTTAAACAACCAACAAATAAAATTGTAGTTACATAAAATGATTGAAGTAATATTAACATTTTAAAAAATTTAAAAGACTTTTTATTATAAATTTTTTTTGTTATTTGACTAAAGAATAAGATCGTTAATAAGTAAATTTCTAAATAGAATCTTGGGGCCTTTTGACCGAATATGGTATAGATAATTATAAATGCAAAAAATATTACAAAAAAAGTTTTTTTATTATTAAATTTATTTTTTATCAAAAAAAATAATGAAAAAATCCCGATTCCTATAAATTGCGCCAGGTTCGACAACGAAAGAGGGATGATCAAAGAAAGTGGAAAATTACTTGAGGAATGAATTTTTGCAGAATTATAAGCTTCAAAATATCCAGGTATATTTAATGGAAAAGGGTTAAAGAAAAAATAATAAAAGTGATAATCATATACGCTTTGTTTCCAAAAAGTATAAGGCAATAAACCAAAACAAAATAAAAGTGAAAAAATGATTATTAAATGAAATTTTTTATGATCTTTTCTAAAGTAAATAAAAATACTCATTATTATTAAAAAAAAACTTAATGAAAATGAAATTTTTGTTTGCACTGCTACAACACAGAGTATTGTTATAATGATAAACTTTTTGATTGTGTTTGAATTAAAATTATTTTTTTTCAAAGAGTAGAAAAAAAGTGAATAGCTAAAAAAAATTAAAGAGGTTGAAAATAATTGCGATTTAGACGATGATACTAAAAATATCAATACAGGGCAAGATAGTATACATAAATAGTTAATATATTTTAGATCATCAGATAAATTTAAATTTTCACAACATTTTTTAATAATCCCAATTACAGAAATTATTCCAACAAAATTGATAAGGGATGTAGCTTGGAATGCATTTATTGAGAGTGGAAAAGCATTGAAAAATTCGCCAGCTCCGACAAGAGAATTTGTACTATCATAAAATCCTGTAGGGAATTTCCCATTATTCAATATGAATTTTGAAGCGGTTAAATGATATGCTAGTGAGTCCCCACTTGTTATTGGCGATATTGAGATAAATAAATAAAGAAGAACTATTAAAAAAAATAGATATCTTAAAAATTTATTATCATTAGAAATGATATTAAATTTCATAATAAAATGAAATAAATTTAGGAAATTAAAAATTATAAAAACTACTCCTAGCAATAATATCGAAATTGATAAAATAAAAAAAAAATTTTTGTTGTAAAATCCGAGAAATAAGAGGGGATAAAGAAAAAAAATAAAAAAGCCAATTCCAATCAAACTATATTGATATATTGGATCAGAGATTTCCTCTATAATACTTGTAAAATTTGCTAATTTAGATATTCTTTCACCTACTAAATGAAAACCAAAAATAAATAAAATTGAAAAAATCAAATATAGAATTGTCATC
>CACBHZ010000028.1 GCA_902539195.1 uncultured Pelagibacteraceae bacterium
TCCTAAACCCTCTATATTTTTTTTAATTATTTTTATAAGATTAATTTCATGATCGATTTTGCTATATTCAGTATAAAATCTTAAATATCTAATAATTCTTAAATAATCTTCTTTTATTCTAGTTTCTGGATCACCTATAAATTTAATTATTCCAACATTTAAATCTTTATGACCAGAATTTGGATCATATAAATTCCCGTCTAAATCTGAATATATTGAATTTATTGAAAAATCTCTCCTTAATGAATCTTCCTTCCAATTAGTTGTATATTCTACGACAGCATGCCTTCCATCTGTTTTTACATCTTTTCTTAATGTTGTAATTTCAAAATTTTGATCATCAATCACTGCTGTGATTGTGCCATGTTCGATTCCTGTTTCAAAAAACTTTATTTGGTTTTTATCTAAACATTGCTTAACCTGATCAGGAGTTAAATTAGTTGCAAGGTCGATATCATCTGTTTTTTCATCATTTAAAATTTTTCTTACACAACCACCAACATATCTAATCTCGCTGGTTTCATTGTAGTTATTTATTGCACCAAATATTTTATTTACTCCCTTGTTATTTTTTAAATCTAGAAATTTGAGATCTTTATCACTTGAAATTTTTTTGTTTTGAAAAATTTTTTTAAGTAAAGCTTTCATAAATGGCTGGGGTGCTAGGATTCGAACCTAGGAATGGCGGTACCAAAAACCGCTGCCTTACCACTTGGCTACACCCCAAGATGTTTTTCGTATAACACAAAAAAAAAGCTTTATATAGTTTTAGAGTAAATACACCAATAGTTTTTATATTTATTTTTTAATTTTTTTTGAGCTTTTATTGCCGCATTTTTGGTCAAAAAATAACCAATTATAGTAGAACCCGACCCTGTCATATTTGCAAAGTAAATATTATCTAAATTTTGCAAGTAACTTTTGATCTTTCTTAAAATTGGATATTTATTAAAAGCTGCTCTCTCTAAATCGTTATTCGAAACTTTTAATAAATCTTGTCTGTTAATGTTGTTTGATTTATGGAATAGGCTCTTTGAAAATCCTCTGTGTTTTGCATAAATCATCTTAGTAGAACATCCAAAATTAGGCTTTATTATTAACAAATGAAAATTTAATTTTTTATTAATTTTACTTATATTTTGCCCTTGTAGGATCATTGGACTCTCGTAAAGACCCAAAATTACATCTGAACCAACTTTATTTGCAATTTTAATTAAATTATTTTTTGTAGTTTTAATTATTCTTTTTTTAAATAGGTAGTTCAAAATGGATGCTGCATTCATAGATCCTCCCCCCATACCAGAAGATTGGGGTATATTTTTTTTTACTTTGATGTTGAATTTTTTATTTTTAATATAATTATGATTATTTAATATTTTCAATAGTTTCGAAATTGTATTTGTATTTGAAATATTTGAGGAAAATTTCCCACTAAACGATATTCTATTTTTTGAACCTTGTGTCTCTTTTATTAAAATCTCATCAGCCAAATTGATCTTAGATATTAAACTTTCGATTTTATGATAACCATTTGAGTATTTATTTAAAATTTTTAAAGTTAAGTTTACTTTTGCAAATGATTTTATTTTATGAAACTTCATTTAAGAATTATTATTTAAGCCATTATATAATTTTTCCTTAACTTTAATTTTCAATTCTTCATCTGCTTCATCGCTATTTAAAGCACTTCTCCAAAAATAATTAGCTTGGATTTTTCTATTTAATTGCCAAAGAACATCTCCATAATGATCACTTGCAACAGGATCACTTGGTAACAATTCAACAGCTTTTCTTAAATATTTTTCTGCTTCAATATAATTTCCTGTCAAATAATAACCCCAACCAACTGAGTCTGTTATATAAGGGTCTTCTTCTTTCCCTTTGTAAGCTTGATTTAACATTTCTATTGCTTCTTCAATTTTATATCCTCTTTCTAACCAACTATAAGCGAGATAGTTAAGTGTATATGGTTCGTCAGGTCTAATTTTAATTGAATTTAGCAAATCCTTATCCGCCAAATCATAATTTTTTAATCTTTCATACGCTCCACCTCTGCGATAAAGAACATCTGCATAAGCCATAGAATTTTTATCCAAATTTTTTAAGGCCAAAGTATAATAATTTATAGCCTCATCATATTTTTTAAAGTTTTTGTAAATATTTGCCAAATCATAAATCATCTTTGTCGATTTATTATTAAATTTTTCAAGATTTTTTAATATATAGTTCAAACTTGCATCATAATTTTCTTCCTCTGCTATAATTCTGGCAATCTTCTTTGTTTTGTACCAAAAAAATATTTCATCCTTATCATCAAATTTTTCGAAAGTTTTTTTTGCTAGATCATAATTATTATTAGACTGATAGTTTTCAGCTATTAATGATAAATTAAAATAAAATTTTGGATTTAAATAATTTGAAATATTTAAATATATGTTTGAGTAATCAAATCTACTTTGAGATGAATAAAAATTAGATATAAGGAAAAAGAATTCTGCCAAAATATCATTCTCATTTTGACATGAAAAATGCTGTGTTAATTTTGTGTATTTTTTTTGATCTATCCATTTTTTTACTTGAGAAATAAGCAAACTACTTCTTAAAGGATCTATTGTATCTGCAAAATTATCAACTGTTGCAAGGTCATTATTAGACACTTCGTTACTCAAATAAAAAAAAGTGTATCTAGAGTAATCACTTTGAGGATCGTTAATTAAATTTAAAAAATAAGGCTCAGTTTTTTTGGAATTCAAATAACAATTTTGAAAAGCCATGTTTATCAAATCTAATTTTCCAAATTGCTCAACAATGTCAGATTTTTTATATATAAAAAGATCAATGTAACTTTTTAAGCTAGAATAAATTATAAATTTGTATGAGTCGTCTTCTTTGAACTTTTCCAATTTTTTTAACTTCAAAGCTGCTTGTTTAAACTTTTTCTTATTAATGCTATCTAAAATTAATAATAAATTTCCTTCAAAAAAATCTCCTCCTATTGAGGTATTAGAATATTTTACTTGTTTAATTGCTTTTTTAACCTGTCCATCCAAAAGTAAAGAAAATACATATTCTTGCAAAAAACTATCATGTGATTGAATTAATATTTTTGAATTTTCAAAAAACTTAAGAGCATCGTTATTTTTCTGGTTATCAAATGATAATAATGCTGAAAGATAATTTGATAGATACTTCTGGTTGAATTCTTTTTCATTCGCTGCTTTTGAATAGAGATTTGTTTGGTATAGAATTAATATTATAAAACAAAAAATTTTTAAGAACATTTTTTACTTTATGACTTTAAATGAAAAAAATCAAAATGACATATTTGATAATGATTTAATAAACGAGCTAGGTATTGAATATGAATTTAGTGATGAGCCAATAAATAGATTTAAAAATAATGCTTCTAATGAGGAAAAATCTGAAGAATTAGCAAAACTTAGAGTTGAAATAGAAAAGATTGAAGATTGTGAACTAAAAAATAGTGCAAAAAATCTCGTTTTCAGTGATGGAAATTCATCTTCAAAAATAATGATTGTAGGTGAAGGACCTGGACAAAAAGAAGATGAATTAGGAAAACCTTTTGTTGGTGATGCAGGAATGCTTTTAAATAAAATGTTGAAAGCTATTAATTTAGATAGAACTAACATTTATATAACTAATGTTGTAAATTATAGACCTCCAAATAACAGAAAGCCTGAAATATCAGAAATAAATAGATACTCTGAATATTTAAGAAAACATATTTCGATTATAAATCCAGAAATACTTATTTTAATGGGAAGCACAGCAATGGAAGCGCTCTTCGGGAATAAAATTAAAATCTCTAAAGAAAGAGGAAAATGGAAGGAACTAATAATTAATAATAAAACATATTTAACAATGATAACTTTTCACCCAGCATATCTACTAAGACAAGCAGAGCAAAAAAAATATTCTTGGGCCGATCTTAAAGAAATTAGAAAAAAAATAGATGAAACTGGTTTAGAGATTTAAATTTTTAATAATATTTTATATGAAAAAAATTATTGCTGGGGTTGATGAAGTTGGAAGAGGGAGCCTTGTAGGACCAGTTTATGCAGCTGCAGTTATATTAAATAAAGAAATTAATAGAAAAATTCTTAAAGATTCAAAAAAACTTAACAAAATTCAGAGGGAAACTTTAGCTAAATATATAAAAAAAAATTCAGTTTGGGCGTTAGGATCTGCATCAATAAAGGAAATTGAAAAAATTAATATTTTAAATGCTAGCCTACTTTCAATGAAAAGAGCAATTAAGAAACTCAAATTGAAACCTGAAAAAGTTTTAATAGATGGTAATATACCACCAGACTTAAAAAATTATGTATTTAAAACTATTGTAAAAGGTGATGAAAAAATTCCTGAAATTTCAGCCGCATCGATTATTGCTAAAGTTGAAAGAGATAAGCTAATGAAAAAGATGTCTTTTTCTTTTAAAAAATACGGCTGGGATAAAAATGCAGGTTATGGAACTAAGGATCATATTAAAGCTATTAAAAAATTTGGAGTGACTAGATTTCATAGAAAAACCTTCCAACCAATACACAAGATATTGAGTCTTAAATAATAATCATAACAATTATCAATCAATAAATTCAATCACAGGTTGACGTAGACTCCTGACTGGAGTCTAATTCAAAAATATAAAATGATCATTTCAGACATAAAAAATAAAATTATTAATGGAGATAGTATTAGGGAATTAAAAAAAATTCCGGCTGAAAGTTTTGATCTGATATTTGCAGATCCACCTTACAACCTTCAACTGAAAAAAGAATTAACTCGACCTGATAGATCTAAAGTCGATGCTGTAGACGATACATGGGATAAATTTGATAGTTTTAAAAGTTATGATGAGTTTTCAGTTCAATGGCTTAAAGAATGTAAAAGAATTTTAAAAAAAAATGGATCTATATGGGTTATAGGAAGTTATCATAATATTTTTAGAGTTGGTTCAAAAATGCAAGATTTAGGTTTTTGGATACTAAATGATGTGATTTGGAACAAAAATAACCCTATGCCAAATTTTAGAGGAACACGTTTTACGAATGCGCACGAAACACTTATATGGGCATCAAAAAGTGAAGGCTCAAAATATACTTTTAATTATCAATCACTTAAATGTTTAAACGATGATCTACAGATGAGATCTACATGGAATTTACCTATATGTAATGGAAAAGAAAGACTTAAAAATAATGGTAATAAAGTTCACTCAACGCAAAAGCCAGAGTCTTTATTGCACAGAATTATATTAGCATCGTCTAATAAAGCAGATTTAATATTGGACCCGTTTCTCGGTACGGGAACAACTGCTGTAGTTTCAAAAAAGTTAGGTAGAAATTATTTTGGGATAGAAAAAGAAAAAAACTATTTTGAAGCTGCAAGTAAAAGAATTAAAAATACAAAAATTATAGAAGATGAATATTTAGATACTATAAAAAATAATAGATCCAAACCAAGAGTGCCATTTGGATCTTTGGTTGAATTAGGAATTATTAAACCTGGTACTGAAATTTTTGATCAAAAAAAACAAATCAATGCGAAAATTATGATTGATGGTAGTATAAAAT
>CACBHZ010000029.1 GCA_902539195.1 uncultured Pelagibacteraceae bacterium
GTTAAAATTTCAAATTCAAAAAAAAAAATAAATACCACAATATCTTTTGTTGATATAGCAGGATTAGTCGAAGGAGCCTCTAAAGGTGAAGGATTAGGTAACAAATTCTTATCCCACATAAGAGAAGTAGATGCTGTTATTCATTTAATTAGGTGTTTTGATTCTGATGATATTCAGAATGTTAATCCAACAGTTGATCCAATTAGAGATTTAGAAATAATTGAAACAGAAATGTCTTTGGCAGATTTGGAATCAATTCAAAAAAGACTAGATAAGAAAAATAAAAAAAATAATGACGAAAATCAAAACCAAATTCTAGAAAGAGCTCAGAATTTAATTAATAATAACGATGATATAAATAAATTATACGAGGAATTTGATAAAAAGGATGTTAAATTATCAGGATTATTGTCAACAAAACCTAAATTGTATGTTTGTAATGTTGACGAAAATAGCATTGATAAAGGCAATAATTATACAAAAAGTTTTATTGAAAAATATGGTTCTAAAAACACTCTAACTATTTCAGCTGAAATAGAAAATCAATTAAATGAACTAGAAAATGAAGAAAGAAAAAACTATATGAAAATGATCAACGTAGATGATACTGGATTAAATTTATTAATCAAAAAAGGATATGACCTTTTATCTTTAGAGACGTTTTTTACTTCAGGAGTTGAGGAGACAAGGGCTTGGACAATTAACAAAAATTGCATGGCGCCTCAAGCAGCAGGTATAATTCATACAGATTTTGAAAAAGGTTTTATAAGAGCAGAAACTGTGTCTTATCAAGATTTCGTTGGTAGTGGTGGTTGGTTAAAATCAAGAGAAAACGGTAAAATGAGATTAGAGGGTAAAGATTATATTGTTAAAGATGGGGATGTTCTAAACTTTAGATTCAACACGTGACCATATCTTCTTCATTGTAAAGTAAACCAATACAGTCAATATTATCAAATAAGCTATAACTCTAAATCCTGTTTTATGTCTTTGCTCTAAATGTGGTTCCGCTGACCACATCAGAAAATTTGTAACATCTTTAGACATTTGCTCAGCGGTAGCTTTTGTTCCATCTGTATACTCAATTAAATCATCAGATAAAGGAGCTGGCATTTTAATTTTATTACCATACATATACTTGTTGTAATAAACACCATCATCAAGTTCTACACCCTCTGGTGGTTCAGAATATCCTAACAGTAAGGAATAAATATAATCTGCTCCACCCTTTCTTGCCTTAACTAGAACAGACATATCTGGTGGATAAGCACCACCATTAGCAGCTTTAGCTTCTTGCTCATTAGCATATGGCATCACAAATTTATCAGACAATTTGGCTGGTCTTACAAACATTTCTCCAGTGCTGTCAGGACCATCTGTTACTTCAAAACTTGCAGCTATTGCTTTAGCCTCTGCTTCAGAAAATTCTGGTCCACCCTTTTCTGCCAAATTTCTATAGGTTAAATATTTCATAGAATGGCAAGATGCACATACTTCTGTATATACTTGATAACCCCTTTGAAGTGATGCTCTATCAAATTTTCCAAAGAGACCCTTGAAAGTCCATTTAGTCTCTAAAAAAGGAGGTGATTTTTCAGCAGAGTTAGATGAATTTAGTACTATAACTGAGAATATTAATACAAAAAGAATTTTTTTTAACTTTCTCACTTTATTGTTTTTTCTATTTTTTCATCACTCCTTGCTGCAGCTAAATTTGGCGAGCCTCCTAAAACTGGCTCGGTAATACTCAAAGGCAGCGGGGTAGTTTTTTCTTTCCATCCTAAAACTGGAAGAATAATTAAAAAATGCGCAAAGTAATACGCTGTAGCAACTCTTGCAATTAACAAGTACAATCCTTCAGCTGGCATCGCCCCTACATATCCTAGAATTAAAACATCAGCTACCAAGATCCAGTAGAACTGTCTAAATAACGGTCTGAAAACTGCTGATCTAACTTTTGACGTATCCAACCATGGTAAAGCAGCTAAAATTAAAATAGCTGATAACATAGCAACAACACCCATAAGTTTATCAGGAACAGATCTTAAGATCGCATAAAAAGGTAATAAGTACCACTCAGGAACTATATGAGCAGGAGTTACAAGTGGATCCGCCTCGATATAATTATCAGCATGTCCTAAAATATTTGGCTGATAAAATACAAACATCGCAAAAACAATACAAAACATTAATAACGCAAAAGCATCTTTAATCACGATATATGGATGAAACGGAACTGTATCTTTAGAAGGCTTTTTAATATCTATACCAACTGGATTGTTATTTCCAGGAACATGTAATGCCCATATGTGAAGTACTACAAGCCCTAGTATTAAAAACGGTATCAAGTAATGAAGAGTAAAAAATCTTGTTAAAGTTGGATTGTCAACTGAGTAACCACCCCATAGCCAAGTTGTTATACTCTCTCCCACAAGTGGTATTGCACTAAATAAGTTGGTTATTACTGTTGCTCCCCAAAAACTCATTTGTCCCCAAGGAAGAACATACCCCATAAAAGCAGCTGCCATCATTAGCAGGTAAATTATAATTCCAAGTATCCAAATTATTTCTCTAGGAGATTTATATGATCCATAAAATAAAGATCTAAAAATATGAATATAAACTGCAAGGAAAAACATAGAAGCACCATTTGCGTGAACATATCTTAACAACCATCCATAATTCACATCTCTCATTATATGTTCGACACTGCTGAATGCCATATCTGCGTGAGCAATGTAGTGCATGGCCAAAACTAATCCCGTAACTATTTGGGTAATTAAGCAAAAAGTTAATATCCCACCAAAAGTCCACCAGTAATTTAAATTTTTTGGTGTAGGGTAATCTGTTAAGTGATTTGCCAATGTAAGCAAAGGCAATCTATCATTAAACCATTTACCAAACTTTGAACTAGGTGTGTATTCGTGATCACTCATATTTATCCAATCTTAATCGTGTTAGTATTTACAAATTCGTATTTAGGTATCTCCATATTAGTTGGAGCTGGTCCTTTTCTAATTCTACCAGATGTATCATAATGAGAACCATGGCAAGGACAAAACCAACCATCATAATCACCTTTATCTGTTAATGGAACACATCCTAGATGAGTACAAATCCCAAGCATCACTAACCATTCAGGATTCTTTGCTCTATCTTCATCTTTTTCAGGATGTTTAAGATCATTGATGTCAACTGCTCTCGCTTTTTTAATTTCATCATCCGTTCTTCTCTTTATAAAAACAGGTTTACCTCTCCAAAGAACTGTTAAAGATTGTCCGGGTTGCATTGAACTTACATCTACTTCTGTGCTTGCTAATGCTTTTACAGAGGCATCTGGGTTCATTTGATCGACTAATGGCCAAACAGCAGCACCTACTCCAACTGCACCTGCGGCGGCAGTAGCAGTAAACAAGAAATCTCTTCTGTTGGTCTTTTTTTCGTCTCTTTGATCTGACATCTTTAATATTTTATAACTTTGGTAATATATGATTTCATATAATAAAAAAGAGATATTTCTATGGTAACAATGACACAGAAACCTATAAAACACGGTCTAAAAGTAGCTCTATATCAGCCGGATATTCCTCAAAATACAGCTTCAATTATTCGAACTTGTTCTTGCCTAGGTGCTAGTTTAGAAATCATTGAACCTTGTGGGTTTTTATTTAGTGATAAAAGGTTCAAGAGAGTTGTTATGGATTATTTAGATTACAGTGAAATTAAATTTTACAAGAGCTCTAAAGAATTCTTTGATGAAAATAGTAAAAATAGAGTAGTTTTAATGACGACAAAAGCTAGCAAAGTTTATACAAAGTTTAAATTTAAGCGTAATGATATATTGCTCTTTGGCAGAGAAAGTGCTGGTGTTCCAGAAGATGTACATTCTAAGGTTAATGAAAGAATTAAGATTCCAATGCTAAAAAATAAAAGATCGTTAAACATTTCAACATCAGTGGCCATAGGAGCTTCAGAATTTATAAGACAGTTAGGTTAAATGGATCAATACATAAAAAAGAAATTAGCAAAAAATTGGTTTAAAACTTTACAAGAAGTACTTTGTAGAGAAATAGAGGAAAAAGAAGGCAAAAAAACCAAATTTAAAATTACTAATTGGAATAGAAGTAAAAGTAATGATGAAGGTGGAGGACAATATAGAATTTTAGAAAACGGTAAAATTTTTGATAAAGTTGGAGTAAATTTTTCAGAAGTTTATGGAAAATTTTCAAATGAATTTAAAAATAAAGTTCCAGGTACTAAAACAAGCTCTAAATTTTGGGCATCTGGAATATCTGTTGTTATGCATATGAAAAATCCTCATGTGCCCGCAATGCATTTTAACACGAGGTATATAGTTACTTCATTTGGTTGGTTTGGAGGTGGAATGGACGTTACACCTTGTATGAAAGATAAGAAATTAGAAAATTGGTTTCATTCAGAACTAAAAAAATCATGTAATAAACACAACAAAAATTATTACAAAAAATATAAAAAGTGGTGTGATGAATATTTTTATTTACCGCATAGAAAAGAGCCAAGAGGTATTGGCGGAATTTTTTTTGATTATAAAAAAAATAATTGGGAAAAAGATTTTTCTTTTGTTCGAGAAGTGGGAATAAGTTTTAAAAATATTTCTAATGAAATAATTGAGAAAAAAAATAAATTAAAATGGACATTTAAAGATAAAGAAATCCAATACAAAAAAAGAGGTAGATATGTTGAATTTAATTTATTACATGATAGGGGGACAAAATTTGGTTTACAAACTGGTGGAAATGTTGAAGCTATACTTATGTCATTACCACCAACAGCTAAATGGTAAATTATGGATAAAGAACCAATTACTACTGAAGGATTAGAAAAATTAAAAAGTGAATTAATTTTTTTAAAAGAAAAAAAGAGACCCGAAATTGTTGCAGCCATTGCTGAAGCAAGATCACATGGAGATTTGAAAGAAAATGCTGAATATCATGCTGCAAAAGAACAGCAATCACATAATGAGGGAAGAATTCAAGAAGTTGAGGATTTAATTGCGAGAGCAAATGTAATTGATATCACCAAGATTAGTAATGATGGGAAAGTGATATTTGGATCTACAGTCTACCTTCAAAATTTAGATACAAATGAAAAAATAAATTACAAAATTGTTGGTAAAGACGAGGCAGATCTAAAACAAAAACTTCTTTATTTTCAATCGCCAATAGGAAAAGGTCTTATAGGTAAAAATAAAGGGGATCTTGTAGAGATAAATACACCAGCAGGGACAAAAAATTTTGAGATTGTAGACGTAAAATACGTTTAATTTGATAAAACTTTTTCCATATCTTTTTTTGATAAATTAAAATTATTTTCAATCCATTTCATTTCTAAATTTTTTAATTTTTGACCCAATTCCCTTCCCTCCTTTAATCCATAATCATTTATTAATAACTGAGCTTTTATTGGAAATTCTGG
>CACBHZ010000030.1 GCA_902539195.1 uncultured Pelagibacteraceae bacterium
CTGCAAAACCAGCTCCATTTTTTTGCATTTCAGCAATTGCTTGTGCTGGAACTAATTTTGATCTCAATACTCCAAACAAATCAACAAAACTGATTAAAAAATATTTAATTTTTTTTGATCTAGCTATTTGAGATAAATTTTTAGGCAT
Source organism: uncultured Pelagibacteraceae bacterium (assembly GCA_902539195.1). Taxonomy (GTDB): domain Bacteria; phylum Pseudomonadota; class Alphaproteobacteria; order Pelagibacterales; family Pelagibacteraceae; genus Pelagibacter. Next base: position 149 of record CACBHZ010000030.1, read on the forward strand.
TATCTATAATATGAATTAAATTACTTAGTATCAATATTTATTTGTTATTTATACCTGGTATCCAGGTAGTACCAGCTAAAGGAACTCTAGCCATCGCGGCAGCTTCAACCGTTAAAGCACACATATCCTCTGGTTCTAAATTATGTAAGCTATTTTTACCACATGCTCTTGCAAGTGTTTGAGCTTCTAATGTCATTACCTTTAAATAGTTTGAAAGTTTTTTTCCAGCTTTTATTGGATCTAATCTTTTCATTAATTTTGGATCTTGGGTTGAAATACCTGCGGGATCATTTCCTTCATGCCAATCATCGTATGCGCCAGCAGTAGTTCCAAGTTTATTATAATCTTTTTCCCATTTAGGATCATTATCTCCGATAGCAATCATTGCTGCACTACCTATTGAAACTGCATCAGCTCCAAGGGCCAAAGCTTTAGCTACATCTGCTCCATTTCTGATCCCACCAGAAATAATTAATTGAACTTTTCTATGCATATCTAGATCTTGTAGAGCATCAACAGCTGGTCTTATACATCCCAATGTTGGTTGACCTACATTTTCAATAAACACTTCTTGTGTCGCTGCAGTTCCTCCTTGCATACCATCTAAAACAACTACATCTGCACCAGCTTTAATAGCTAACGCGGTATCATAATAAGGTCTTGCTCCTGCAATTTTCACAAATATTGGGACTTTCCATTTAGTAATTTCTCTTAATTCCAATATTTTGATCTTCAAATCATCAGGTCCAGTCCAGTCTGGATGCCTGCACGCGGAACGTTGATCAACTCCTTTTGGTAAAGTTCTCATTTCTGCAACACGATCACTAATTTTTTGACCTAAAAGCATTCCACCTCCACCAGGCTTTGCACCTTGTCCAATAACAACTTCTATTGCATCTGCTTTTCTTAAATCATTAGGATTCATTCCATATCTAGAAGGTAAAAGTTGGTAAACTAAATTTTTTGATTGTCCTCTTTCTTCAGGTGTCATACCTCCATCACCTGTTGTTGTTGATGTACCCGCAATACTAGCTCCTCTACCCAATGCTTCTTTAGCAGATCCAGATAATGCGCCAAAACTCATTCCCGCAATTGTTATTGGTATATCAAGTTCTAAAGGTTTTTTTGCATACCTCGTTCCCAAGGTTACATTAGTCGTGCATTTTTCTCGATAGCCCTCCAAAGGATATCTGGACATTGATGCACCTAAAAATAAAAGATCATCAAAATGAGGAAGTCTTCTTTTAGATCCACCTCCTCTTATATCATAAATTCCTGTTTCAGCTGCTCTTCTTATTTCAGAATTTGTATACTCGTCGAAAGTCCAAGATTGTCTTGGAAATGTTTTATTATTTTTTTTCATATTTAATAATTTGATACATTGTCTATTTTAAAATTATAAAGTTTTCTTGCTGAACCATATCTTTTAAAATCTTTAGATTTTAATTTATCTAACTTCGCTTTTTTCAAAAGTTTGTCTAATTTTTTTAAATGTTTATTATCCATTTTTTTTTCTATGCAATCAGCTCCTAAAGACTTGACCCTACCTTTAATATAGATATCTGTTTCATATAAACTATCACCTAATGCCTCACCCGCGTCACCACAAATTACTAAATTACCAGACTGTGCCATAAAAGCTGACATGTGACCTACAGAACCTTTAACAACAATATCAATTCCTTTCATTGAAATTCCACATCTGGAACTCGCGTCTCCATCAATTACTAAAAATCCTCCATGTGCTGTAGCTCCAGCAGACTGAGAGGCATTTCCTTTTACATGAATTTTTCCAGACATCATGTTTTCAGCCACACCCGTTCCAACATTTCCTTCAACTGTAATATTTGCATTTTGGTTCATTCCACCGCAATAATATCCAACATGACCTTTTACTGTTACATCTATGTCATCTGTTAACCCTGCACATATAGCATGATTTCCCTCTGGATTTAAAATTGTATAACTTTTATTATTTCTTTTTGGATCTATAGATTGCAATGTCTCATTTACTTTTCTAAGTTTTAATTTTCTCAAATCTAATTTCATTATTTGCCCCAAGAATATACAATACCAGGTTCAGGCTCAAAAATTTTAGCCATATTAACACTAGGCAAATGTGCCATTGCTTGAAATTCAGATGCGATTGCAACATAGTCTTTAGTTTCAGCAACAACAGCAGGTTTGCATGCAATTTCATCTCTAACTATAGCAAATCCTTTTCTTGTGCCTGTTATAAAAGTGTAAAATCCATCTAAGTCACCCAAGCCACTCATAAGAGTCTCTTTTAAATTTTTTTTACTTGATAAATGATTTGAAATATATCCTGCTGCTACCTCAGTATCGTTTTCAGATTTAAAATTTATCCCTTTTTTAGTTAAATCTCTCCTTAGGTTATTGTGATTTGATAAAGATCCATTATGGACCAGGCATTCATCAGAGCCTGTAGAGTAGGGATGAGATCCATCAGTTGTTATAGCACTTTCAGTAGCCATTCTAGTATGACCTATTCCATGTGTTCCACTAAAGTTTTCTAAATTAAACTTTTTTACTACATCTTTAGGATTTCCAACTTGCTTAAATATTTCAATAGATTTACCATAACCAACCAAGGAGACTCCTTTAAATTCATTTAAAATATCTAAAACTTTTTTTGGTTTTTCTTTGGAGCTTAAAATTACGTGGTCTGAATTTTTTAATATTTTAGTAAATTTAATTTTTCCAGTGATGCCTTTTTTAAATTTTTCGAAAGATAGATTGTTAATACATATCGAATATTTAACTTCCTCTTTTTTTTCTTTCTTATAAATAGCAAAACCAGCACTATCAGGTCCTCTGGACTCCATATTTATCAACATTCCAGATAACATCTTACCTAAATCTTTTTCAAATTTTTTAGACTTTAGGTATATTCCAACAATTCCACACATAAAAATAAATTAAATTAAAGATAATAAAAAATCTTTATAGTAAACGAGATTTACTAATACAATAATGATGATTGCGGCATAGACACCATACTTTGCTTTTGGCCATGCAAGTCTTGCCATTTTACTAGGAGTTTTATTTTCGTTTAGATTTTTATTTTCTGAATTTTCCATTTGAAAAAAGAGGGCACAATATTTCATGTGCCCTCTTTAAAGTTTTAACCGTCTGTTATATTGCTCTTCCAGTCGTTAGAACTTGGTCTTTTTCTGACAATCTCATTCATCTTCCCATCCTCTTGTTTAGATGAAATTACATGCCAACCAACCCAAATAAGAATTGCTATTATTACAAGCACTCCTTCTGAACCAACTCCTGGATAGACAGATCCTTGTACCTCAGAGGCACTTAAATGATCTATCCAATTTGTTACTGTTGCCATTTACATACCTCCTTTATCTACTGGCCGAGGCTACAGCTTTTTCATCTTCTTTAGCCTCCTCCATTATTGTATAGTCAAGTCCTGCAAGCTCTACTTCTCTAGGTATTCTTAATTTACCCATTCCATTAAGAACTTTTGCAATTATATATCCAGGAAGCATACCTAAAACAAAAAACATTATTATTGCTCCAATAAACATTCCTAGTGGATTAATTGCTGCATAATTAGTTCCGTCCCACATAGCTCCAACACTGTATCCAGATGAAGGATAACCATTTAAAACAAAACCACATATTACAAGACCAACAAATCCAGCGTAACCATGAACAGCTACTGCTCCAACTGCATCGTCGATTTTATATTTTTTCTCGACCCAGTAATGCATTTTGTAAGCTATAACTACTCCGATCATACCGATTATCATTGATTGTATTGGATGATATAAATCATTACCTGCAGATGCACATATTATACCCGCAAGTCCTGATGAATAAGTCCAGAAAGGATCTCCCTTTGATATTACATATCCAGCCAACAAACCTCCAGACAACGACATTAAAAAGTTCATCGTTATTCCGCTGAGTGTTGTAGGTGTTAGGTAGATGTTAGTAGCAGTAAAGAAAGTTACACCTTCCATACCATACTCTGGTCCAAGATCATATATTGGAACATTACATGCTGCGTAAAAACCCCAAAAACCAGTATAGATTAAAAATAATCCAACAGTCACTAACCAAGGATTTCTTGGTCCGATGTTTCTTGGTTCTCCGCTAGATGAAAATTTTCCAATTCTTGGTCCTAAAACAATTAGAACACCTAAAGCAAAGCCCCCAGCAATTGCGTGAATTACTCCAGAAGCATAAGCATCGTGATATCCTAATATTTTTAACATCCATCCATCAAAATGCCATCCCCATGAAGCATCTATTGTCCAGAAAACAGATCCAATTGCAATTGCAAGTATTCCAAATGCAAAAGTAGTTATCCTTTCAATAACCGCTCCAGATACAATTGAAGCTGCAGTCCATGAAAATAATAAAAAAGCTGCCCAGAAGACACCCATTATATGATCATTAAGATTTACGGCCATCAATGCATTTGTAGGGTTAGCAAGATCATTTCCACCAAATCCACCTCCAAGAACTAGA
>CACBHZ010000031.1 GCA_902539195.1 uncultured Pelagibacteraceae bacterium
ATCCCCAAGAGTAATGTTGAAAAATCAGATAAAAAAATTAAGTGAAAAAAAACTGCAAATGAAGTCTGGTGTAGAGTGTGAATATTTTTTAATTTCTGAGGATGGTTCGTCTATTGCAGATCCTAGAGATATCCAATCAAAACCTTGTTATGATCAATCAGCTTTGATGAGAAGATACGATTTAATTAAAGAGATATGTGACAGTATGATTGAGTTAGGATGGAAACCGTATCAAAATGACCATGAAGATGCCAATGGTCAATTTGAGATGAATTGGGATTATTCTGACAGTTTAATAACTGCAGATAGGCATGTTTTTTTTAAATTTATGGTAAAAAATTTAGCTGAAAAACATGGTTTAAGAGCTACATTTATGCCAAAACCATTTAATAATTTAACTGGTAATGGTTGTCATGCACATGTTTCTGTTTGGGGAAAAGGAAAAAATCAGTTTTTAGACAAAAAAGATAGATTGGGTTTAAGCAAAATGGCTTACAATTTCCTAGGTGGGGTGATAAAGAATGCTCAACCTTTATCAGCTTTCTTTAATCCGACTATTAACAGTTATAGAAGAATAAATGCTCCACCAACAAAATCAGGGGCTACTTGGTCTCCAAGCAGCATATCTTATACGGGAAATAATAGAACACATATGATTAGAATTCCTGACCCAGGAAGATTTGAACTTAGATTAATGGATGGATCAGCTAACCCATATTTATTACAAGCTGGAGTTCTCGCAGCTGGTTTGGAAGGTATAAATAAAAAAATAAATCCAGGTAAACCTTTATTCTGTAATATGTATACAGATTATAAAAAATACCCAAACTTGCCTAAACTTCCTAATAACGTTTCTGAGGCATTAAATATGTTAAGTGGTAGCAAAGTCCTTAATAAAGCATTTGGGAAAAAAGTTATTGATAGTTATATAAAATTAAAAAGTAACGAAATAGATAATTTCAATAAACAAGAAGTCTTTGATAAGAAAAAATCAGTTACTAAATGGGAAAAAGATAACACCTTAGATTGTTAGAAATGAGTTTAAATAATATTTCTAAATGGAAATATTCTAATTTTCTAATTAATAAATCTTATAACTTTGATCGTAAAAGAATTCTAAAACTTATACCTTCTAACTTGCTATTTAATTCAAATAAAACTATATCGAACTGGAAAAATTACAAGAAAACACCTCTATTAAAATTAGAGAAACTAAACCGAAATTTAAAACTTAATAATATTTTTTACAAAGATGAGTCGAAAAGATTTCATTTAAAATCATTTAAAGCTTTAGGTGGAGCATATGCTGTAGAAAAAATATCCAAAGGGAAAAAAAATATTATAATATCATCTGCAACAGCTGGAAATCATGGTAGATCAGTTGCTTGGGGTGCTCAAAGATTAGGTTTACAATGTAAAATTTTTGTTAGTCAATATGTAAGTGAAACTAGAGTAAAAGAAATTGAAAAATTTGGAGCTGATGTAATTAGAGTTAGGGGTAACTACGAAAATTCATTAAATGAATGTAAAAAATTATCAAAAAAGAATAATTGGATTATTGTTCAAGATGTATCTACTAAGAATTATAGTCATGTCCCCTTGTTAACTATGGCTGGATATTCAATTATGATTAAAGAAATTTCAAAACAAACTACGCATTATATTACACATATATTCCTTCAAGCAGGTGTTGGTGGAATGGCGGCAGGTGTAGTAGCAGGAGTTGCAAAATATTTTAAGAGAATTCCTAAAATAATAATAGTTGAGCCGGATGGAGCTGATTGCGTAATGCAAAGCATAAAAAGTAAAAAATTAAAAAAAATTAAAATAAAAAAAGAAAGTATAATGGGCGGAATGTCATGTAATGAAATGTCTTTAATACCTTGGCATGTATTAAAGAAAGCTAGCGATTGTTGTGTTACTGTAAATGATTCAAAAGTTCCTAAAACTGTTGCAATGCTAAAAGACAAGAAACTCAGTAAAAGAACAATAATAGGTGGCGAATGTGCTACACCAGGAATTATCAGTCTTATTAGTCTCTGCAATAATCCTAAAACAAAGAAATTAATAAATCTTAGCAAAAAATCTAACGTTTTAGTTATTGGATGCGAAGGTAATGCAGATGTAAAACTTTATAAACAATTGCTATCTAAAGGCAGAAAGTAAATTATATGTCAAAAAAAGCTGTTGTTTGGATAAGAGATGATTTTAGAATAAAAAATAATTCTGCATTATCTTATGCAACAAATAATTACGATACTGTCACATCATTATATATTTATAACAAGGAAAATTTTGATGATGTTAGAGAAGCACAAAAATGGTGGGTAAGTAAATCTTTAATTAATTTTAAAGATGAATTAATTAAATACAATATTGAATTAGAATTAGTATTTTCTGATGAGATAACTTTTTTTAGTAAAGTCAAAGGCAAACAAGAAATTTCTATATTTTGGAATAAAATATATGAGCCATCTCAATTAAAGTTAGATAATGACCTCATTAAAATTTTTGAAAAAAATAAAATTCATTCAAAATGCTTTAAAGGAAATGTTCTTAATGAATATAATAATGTTACTAAAGATGATGGAAGCCCTTATAAAGTTTATAGTCCATTTTGGAGAGTTGGAGAGCAAATTTACTTAGATAGTATCCCAAATAAATCATTAAACGTAAAAAAAGTTAAGAGCAAAATAAAATTATTCAAAAATAATAATGTTCCAGATCAAATTTTACCAAAGAAAAATTGGTATAAAAAATTTGAAAAATATTGGGAACCAACAGAAAAACAATCCGAAAAATATTTAAATGATTTTGTTGAAAGCAGAATGTTGAAATATGGAGTTGATAGAGATTATCCAGCTATAAATGGTTCGTCAAAACTTTCACCATTTATAAGAAATGGACAAATACACGTAAGTGATATTTGGGACAAATGTTATAAATATAAATCAAAAAATGTTAGTGTTAAAAAATATCTTAATGAATTAGGATGGAGAGAATTTTCTCATAGTTTGATTAATTACTTTCCTCAAATGCTAAAAGGTAATTTAAGAAAAGAATTTGATAAATTTCCATGGGATAAAAATGCAAAAAATTTGAAAGCTTGGAAAAATGGTATGACTGGATACCCCATTGTTGATGCTGGGATGAGACAACTTTATGAAACAGGTTGGATGCATAATAGAATTAGAATGGTAGTTGGTTCTTTTCTTGTAAAACATTTAAGAATTAATTGGAAAGAGGGTGAAAAACATTTTAGAAATTGTTTGTTAGATTTTAATGAAGCAAACAATGTTGCACAATGGCAATGGGTTGCTGGCTGTGGTGCGGATGCAGCCCCTTATTTTAGAATTTTTAATCCTATATTGCAGGGTGAAAAATTTGATAAACAAGGTTTGTATGTAAAAAAATGGTTACCTGAATTAGAGAGAGTTCCAAATAAATTTATTCATAAACCATGGGAAATGGAAACTAAATATCAAGAAGCTATAAAAACTAAAATTGGTTCTGATTACCCTTCCCCAATAGTCGTGCATGAAGAAGCTAGAAACGCAGCTCTCAAAGCATTTCAAACTTTAAAAAATTAATTAATCTCCAATAAAATGATGAATAATCAGCCTTTTTGTAGAAGCTAACCTATGTTCAAAAAGGTAAATTCCCTGCCAAGTTCCTAATAAAAGTTGTTTATTTTTTATACTGAGGGATATTTGATTGTTAGTTAAAGCTGACTTTATATGAGCTGGCATATCGTCCTTACCCTCTATTGTATGAATATATAATTTATTATCCATTGGAGCAATTTTATCAAAATAGTTAATTAAATCTGATTGAACATCAGGATCGGCATTTTCTTGGACAATTAAAGATGCACTAGTGTGCTGTATGCTTAAATTTAAAATACCATTATTAAAATTATTTTTATTTATCCAGTCTATTGTTTGATCGGTAAATTCATATAATTTTTGACCATTTGTTTTAAGTTCCAGATTAAAAAATTCTTGTCTCATAAATGCTTTTTTGATGTTAATTCATATATTCGACTAATGGTACGCTTAAATGGTTTTTCCAATAATCTTGATGATGTGAGTTTATCAATATTTTGTTCTGCACTTATGGCTATAGGTATCTTTTGATCATACACGATATCTAAA
>CACBHZ010000032.1 GCA_902539195.1 uncultured Pelagibacteraceae bacterium
GTTTGTTGGTAATTATGTTTGAAATCGTATCTTTTTATAAAATATCAAAACTTAATAAATTAAAAATTATTAAAAAAAATATTTTAAAAGAAACTAATAAACTTGATATTAAAGGTCTTATAATATTATCTCCTGAAGGAATTAATGGCACAATATCAGGTAGTCAAAAAAAAATTAAACTTATAATTACAAAAATAAAAAATATCTTGTCAATTGATGAGTTTGATATTCAAAATAAAACTAATTCAAAAATATTAGCATACTCAAAAAATAAAGTTAAAATAAAAAATGAAGTGGTTCCAATTAATGAAAAAATTAATTTTAAAAATTTTTTTAATAAAAAGTATTTATCACCTAAAAAATGGGACGAATTTATATCTAAAAAAAATATTAAACTGATCGATGCCAGAAAACCTTTTGAATATAAGATTGGTACATTTAAAAATGCGCTTAATCCAGAAACTAAAAATTTTAGAGACTTTAAAAATTATTTATCAAAATTTAATAAAGATCAATCAATAGGGATGTTTTGCACTGGTGGTATCAGGTGTGAAAAAGCGTCTAATTATCTTAATAAAAAAGGTTTTAAAAATGTTTATATGCTTAAGGGTGGTATCTTAAATTATCTTAACAAAACTGAACCAAAAAAAAGCAAGTGGAATGGTGAATGTTTTGTTTTTGATAAAAGAGTTACTATTAAAAAAAACCTAGAAATTGGAAATTATACTGTTTGTGGTGGTTGTAGAATGCCATTGCATAAAAAACTAACCAGATCAAAAAAGTATAAAGTAGGTCTATCATGTCCAAATTGTTTTGATAAATTGACAAATGATCAAATAAAACGTTTCACAATGAGGCACAATCAAATGATAAATTCAAAAAAATAATATCATGAATATATTAAATGATGACATCAAAGAATTAATTAAAAAATTAGCAATACCTGCATCGGTAGGTACACTCTTTCAAACGTTATATAATATTGCTGATACATATTTTGCAGGAAAAATATCACCTGAATCTTTGTCAGCTTTAACAAAATCTTTTCCAATTTATTTTATTATTATTGCATCATCTATTGGTATCACAGTTGCAGGCACATCACTGATAGGTAATAGCATTGGAGAAAAAAATAATAAAAATGCTTCGATTTATTTCTGCCAGTTAATTTTCTTTTCTTTTTTGATAATTCTGATGATTACTTTTATTGGTTTAAATTATGCATCAGACCTTTTTTCAATTATGGGTTCAACTAACGAGGTAATAAATCTTGGCTTACAATATACAGATATCATTTTCCTTGGTTCGTTTATTTTTATTTTAGTTGTTGCATTAAATTCATTACTTCATGCAGAAGGAGATACGAAAACTTATAGAAATGCTTTAATATTATCTTTTTTTTTAAACATATTGTTAAATCCAATTTTAATATTTGGATTTTATTTCATACCAGCTTTGGGTATGAAGGGTATCGCAATAGCAACTCTAATTGCTCAAACGGTCGCTTTTTTAATCATATTTAAAAAACTTTTAAAAAGTAATTTATTTAAAAACATACTTATTTCTTATTTTACTCCTAAATTTTTTTTTTTAAAAAATATTTTTTTCCAATCTATGCCAATAATAATTTCAATTTGTGGTTATTCTATTGCTTCTGCTATTGTATTCAAATATGCAGGTTTATCAGGAGAATATGCAGCAGCTGGTTATGGGGCTGGTACCAAAATAGAACAAGTGGTTTTATTACCAATCTTGGGAATAAATACAGCAATTATAACAATTATTGCTCAAAATTTTGGTGCAAAAAATATTTTAAGAATTAAAGAAACGTACTTCCAAGCTATAAAATATGCTTTCATTATAATGATTATTTCTTCTTTTATTATTTATTTTGGTGCTGAAATGATAACAAAATTATTTTCAAAAGATTTAGAGGTCGTTGAATTTGGAAAATTATATTTAGAGATTTCAGCCTTTGTGCTGCCAGCTTATCCAATATTTTTTTTATCAAATGGTTTTTTTATGGCTTTAAAAAAAGCTGAAAACGCATTAATTGCTAATATTTGCCGAAATGGAATTTTTCCATTTGTCGTATTTTATACTGCAATTTATTTTAATTCTGACTTTTCTGAATTTTTTTGGTTATGGGTAATATTCAATTGGATTTTCTCTCTTATGTATCTTGGTTATACTTATTTTTATTTGAATTATAAATTAGACAAAATTAGAGCTATCAACTAACCATTCATAAAGGTGTTCTGAAAACGATCTTCTTACAAATAAATTAACGTTATTCTTTGACTTGTGGTGAAGAATTACATCAATATGATTTACTATTGTTTGTGTTGATGAACCAACATTATTTTTAAATTTTTCAAAATTAAAAGGTGATCCAGATGATAATAATTCAAATATATTTTCTCCTTTTATATTTATGCAAATTAATTGTGAAGAGATATCAGTAATTGATCCAAAATTTAAAGACGAAATATTTTTATAAAGTTGATCAAAAATATTTGTATTTTTATTTTCATCAAAATATATCATCCATTCATCTGGACTTAACCACAAAACATCATAGTTTTCATTTGATGAACTGGTATTTGACTCAGAAGGTAAAATAATAGATAGAATTTTACCCACTTTGGTAAAAAATTCTTTATTTTTTCCCCTGATATTAATTTTAATTTTTTCCTCAGATAAATTAATATTGATGTTGTTTTTATTATTATTTGAAATATTTGGATGTAAGATGTTAAGCATTTAGTCTTTTATTCTCCTTATCTAAAAAAATTGTGTCAGAAACGGTCACATTAATATTTTTGTTTTCCATTGGAATAATTAACTTTTTACCTTTCATTGTTTTACCACCTCTAACTACAGCCAAGGCAATTGATTTATTTAGGTTTGGACTAAAATAGCTGGAAGTTACATGTCCTAGCATATCTATAGGCTTTGATTTAACGTCCGAAACTATTTGAGCACCTTCTTCCAAAATTTCTTTTGGATCATCTGTTAGTAGTCCTACCAATTGCTTTCTATCTTCTCTAACAGTATCACTTCTATATAATGATCTTTTACCAATAAAATCAAATTTCTTTTTACTTACAATCCAATCCATCTGTAAGTCTGAAGGAGTCATTGTGCCGTCTGTATCTTGTCCAACAATAATGAAACCTTTTTCAGCTCTGAGTAGGTGCATTGTTTCGGTACCATAAGGTGTCAAATTAAACTCTGTCCCAGCTTCTATACACATTTTCCATAATGAATGTCCATATTTTGACTCTATGTTAATTTCATAGCTTAGTTCACCCGTAAAACTTATTCTCATTATTCTACAATTTATGTTTTCAAGTTTATCTTCTTTAAATGACATATGAGGAAAGTTTTCATCACTTAAATCTAAATTTGGAAAAAGTTTGTTAAGAATTTTTTTTGAATTTGGACCACAAATACTTGCTGTAGAATAATGATCTGTCACTGATGTTAAATAAACATCTAACTCTGGCCACTCCGTTTGTAAATAATCCTCAAGTTTACTTAATACATTTGCGGCCCCCCCTGTAGTGGTTGTCATTAGATAATGATTTTCAGATATTTTTGTAGTAACACCGTCGTCATAAACCATACCATCCTCGTTTAACATAAGTCCGTATCTACATTTTCCGATTGCAAGTTTTGACCAAGCATTTGTGTAAACACGATTTAAAAATTCTGATGCATCTGTTCCTTGGATATCAATTTTTCCTAAAGTTGATGCGTCTAAGATTCCCGCACTGTTACGTGCTGCTTTACTTTCTCTTTGAACAGCATCATGCATATTTTCTCCTTTTTTTGCATAGTACCAGGGTCTTTTCCACTGACCAACATTTTCAAATTCTGCATTATTTTCCACATGCCATTCA
>CACBHZ010000033.1 GCA_902539195.1 uncultured Pelagibacteraceae bacterium
AACAACAAAAATAAGTAAATTTCCTAATAAAACTATTTCTACTGAAATATTTTACTTATTTTTACATTCTAATTCCTTTTATTGAGTAAAAATAGTTTGAAAGATAAAGGAACTTCGTTTAATAAGATTAAAATTTTTTATGAAAATAGCCAGTTCATTAAAATCGTTAAAAAAAAGAGACCTTAACTCCAAGTTGGTAAAAAGGCGTGGTAGGGTATACATTATAAATAAAAAAAATCCAAAATTTAAGGCAAGACAAAAGTAAAATTTAAATGGATAACGAAAGTCATAAAAACACCTGGAATAATTTTACAAAATTTGTACTTTGGGGCTCCATAGCAGTTGTAATTGTGCTTATATTAATGGCCATATTCTTACTATAAATGATTATTTCATCAGTTTCCGAAAATATTAGCCAGGAAAAAAGAATATCAATAACACCGGATGTAGTAAAAAAATATATTTCTTTAGGTTTACACGTCTACCTAAGCAAAAATTATGCATTACATTTAGGTATAAACGATACAGAATATGAAGCAGTAGGTGCAACAATAAAAAATGAAGACGAAGCTATTTCAAATGCAAATATTATTTTGCAAATGAATATACCTAGCACTGAAATTTTAAATAAACTCAAAAAAGATCAAATACTTGTTGGCGTTCTTAATCCTTACCTAAATGAAAAAAAATTAAAGGAAACAATATCTAGAAATGTTAATTGTTTCTCACTTGATTTGTTACCAAGAATTACTAGAGCTCAATCTATGGATATATTATCATCACAAGCAAATTTAGCAGGATACAAAGCTGTAATTGACTCTTTTTCATATTATCAAAAAGCTATTCCAATGATGATGACTGCCGCGGGCACAATTTCTGCAGCGAAAGTTCTTGTGGTAGGAGCGGGCGTTGCGGGTTTACAAGCTATAGCAACTGCAAAAAGGATGGGAGCAATTGTATATGCAACTGATGTAAGATTAGCTTCTAAAGAACAAGTTGAAAGTTTGGGCGGTAAGTTTTTAGTTGTAGAGGGAGCTGAAAACTTAGAAACCGAAGGCGGATATGCCAAAGAAGCATCTGAGGATTTTAAAAAAAAACAAGAGGAATTATTAAAAGAAACTTTGAAAAAAATTGATATAGTAATCTGTACCGCCCTGATTCCTGGAAAAAAAGCACCAGTAATTATTAAAAAAGACATGATTGAGGTTATGCCAAATGGATCAATAATATATGACTTAGCAGCGTCTCAAGGAGGAAATTCTGAGTTAACAAAGGCAGATCATATAACAGATGCCAATGGGGTAAAAATTATGGGTGAGTCAAATATTTTGAACAAATTACCAGTTTCAGCATCAAATCTATATGCAAAAAACTGTTATAATTTTATTAATAACTTATTTAATAGAGAGAAAAAAACTTTTGAAATAAATTTAGAAGATGAAATAATAGAGAAAACTAAAGTTAAATAAATATGGAAATAGATCCTTTTATATTCAGATTAAGTATTTTTATTTTATCAATTTTTGTCGGATACTATGTAGTTTGGAGTGTTACGCCTTCTTTGCATACACCCCTGATGTCCGTTACTAACGCAATTTCATCAGTTATTATAGTTGGAGCAATTATTGCAGCTTTAGCAGGTACTTCTATTAATATTTTTGAAACTTCAAATATTTTTGGTTTTCTTGCAATTATTTTAGCTGCAGTAAATATTTTTGGGGGTTTTCTAGTAACACAAAGAATGCTGCAAATGTATAAAAAGAAAAAATAATTATGTCAGCTAATCTTTCAGCAATATTTTATCTAGTATCAGGAATATTATTTATTTTAGCCTTAAGAGGACTATCTTCTCCTGAAACTTCAAGGCAAGGAAACTATTTTGGTATTGCTGGCATGATAATATCAATAATAGTAACATTTCTTTCAGTTGGAAATTTTGGAACTGGTTTTATATATGTTCTAGTTTTCCTTCTAATAGGTGGATCAATCGGTGCATTCATAGCTTTTAGAATACCCATGACTGCTATGCCAGAACTTGTAGCAGGTTTTCATAGTTTAGTTGGTTTAGCTGCAGTTTTTGTCGCTATTTCAGCCTTTTTAAAGCCCGAAGCATTCAGCTTAGGAAATGTTGGAAATATTAAACTAGCAAGTTTAATTGAAATGTCTTTGGGGGCGGCTATTGGGGCAATTACATTTTCTGGGTCAATTATTGCATTTTTAAAACTTAGAGGAATTATGTCTGGAGCACCAATTACATTTAAAGGACAGCATTTAATAAATTTACTTTTAGGTTTAGCAATTATATTTTTAATTTATTACTTGTGTATAACTCAATCATCAAATGTATTTTGGTCTGTTGTGTTCATCTCTTTCGCTGTAGGGGTGTTATTAATAATACCCATAGGTGGAGCAGATATGCCAGTTGTAATTTCAATGCTAAACTCATACTCAGGATGGGCAGCTGCTGGTATAGGTTTTACTTTAGAAAATACTGCTCTTATAATCACTGGGGCATTGGTTGGATCTTCTGGAGCTATACTATCATACATAATGTGCAAAGGTATGAATAGGTCATTCTTTAATGTTATTCTTGGAGGATGGGGTGCAACTGATCAAGTATCAGGCTCAAAAACTAAAGAACAAAAACCAGTTAAAAATGGAAATGCAGACGATGCAGCATTTCTAATGAAAAATGCCTCTTCAGTTATTATAGTACCTGGATATGGAATGGCTGTTGCGCAAGCGCAGCATGCATTACGAGAAATGGTTGATGCGCTTAAAAAAAATGGAGTGAAAGTTTCTTATGCAATTCATCCAGTCGCAGGCAGAATGCCAGGACATATGAACGTATTATTAGCAGAGGCGAACGTTCCTTACGACGAAGTTTTTGAATTAGAGGAAATAAATAATGATTTTGCTAATTGTGATGTTGCTTATGTAATAGGCGCAAACGACGTAACAAATCCTGTTGCAAAATCAGATCCTCAAAGCCCTATATACGGCATGCCAGTTTTAGATGTAGAAAAAAGTAAATCTGTTTTATTTGTAAAAAGAAGCCTGTCGCCAGGCTATGCGGGAATTGATAATGATCTTTTTTATAGGGATAATACTTTAATGTTATTCGCGGATGCAAAAAAAATGACAGAAGAAATTGTAAAGAGTTTATAAATTGACTAAAATTTTTTGTGATATTGCAGATATTAATTTAATTAGAAAGTTTAATAAAAAAAAAATTGTCAAAGGTTTTACAACTAACCCAAGCTTGATGAGAAAAGCTGGAGCAATAGATTATACCAAATATTCAAAAAAAATTCTAAGAATTACAAAAAAGCCATTATCTTTTGAAGTATTTGCTGATGACGCTGAAAATATGATTAAGCAAGGTCTCAAAATAAGCAAATGGGGAAAAAATGTTTATGTAAAAGTTCCAGTAAAAAATTCAAAAGGTAGATTTATGGGAAAAGTTATAAAAAAACTAAACAAGAGCAAAATCAAGCTTAATATAACTGCAGTTTATAAATCTTATCATACTAAGCAAATTTTAAATAATATTGATAAAAAAACAAAAGTAATTATT
>CACBHZ010000034.1 GCA_902539195.1 uncultured Pelagibacteraceae bacterium
TTATTGATATATTTTATTATTATTTCATTTATATGCTTACTAAAAAATTTAATAATTAAAAATGGAGATTTAATTTGCTTTTATCAATTGTAATTCCTGTTTTTAACGAAGAAAAATTAATTAGAGAAATTCTACTTAAAATTAAGAAATTAAATAATCTAAAAAAAGAAATTATTTTGGTTAATGATGGATCTACTGATAGCACACAAAATGTCATCGAAAAAGATTGCAAAGGTTTATACGATAAATTTATAAATTTAGATAGCAATTTTGGGAAAGGTTATGCTCTTAGGAAAGGTTTTGAATTAGTTGTTGGGGATATTATAATTGTTCAAGATGCAGACTTAGAGTACGATCCTCAAGATTATCTTAAATTAATTGATCCTATAATAAATTCTGGACATGATGTAGTTTATGGGTCTAGAGTTTTAAATGGATCTACGCGTACTAGGCCCAAAACATTTGATACACTAATAAGAGTGTTAGCAAATAGATTTCTAACCTTTCTTTCAAATGTTTCAAATAATCAGAATTTAACAGATGCCCATACGTGTTACAAAGTTTTTAAAACTAGTCGACTAAAACAAATAAAACTAGTTGAGAATGGCTTTAATTTTTGTCCTGAAATCACTGCTAAATTTTCTCAATTAGGAATAAAAATACATGAGGTACCTATCTCATATCATGGTAGGACACATAAAGAAGGAAAAAAAATTTCATTTGTAGATGGTTTTAGAGCAATTTCTGCAATTATTCTTTATAATATTGTCTATAAAAATAAATAAAATATAAGTACGAACTA
This sequence comes from uncultured Pelagibacteraceae bacterium, assembly GCA_902539195.1. GTDB lineage: Bacteria > Pseudomonadota > Alphaproteobacteria > Pelagibacterales > Pelagibacteraceae > Pelagibacter. The sequence goes on from CACBHZ010000034.1 coordinate 803, forward strand.
AATATTTATAATTTTAATGAAAAAAATTGCATTAATCTATGGTGTAACTGGTCAAGATGGATCGTATCTAAGTAAATTTTTATTAAAAAAAAATTATATAGTGCATGGAGTTAAAAGAAGATCTTCTTCAATCAATACTCATAGAATTGACAAAATATATCAAGATCCACATGAAAAAAATAAAAGTTTTATACTACATTATGGAGATTTGACTGATACTTTATCTATAAAAAATCTAATACAAACAATAAAGCCAAATGAGATATATAATTTAGCTGCTCAATCACATGTTGGTGTATCTTTTCAAATTCCAGAATATACTGCTAATGTCGACGCCTTAGGTACACTAAGAATACTAGATAGTATCAGATCATTAAAATTAGAAAAAAAAGTAAAATTTTATCAAGCAGGAACCTCAGAAATGTTTGGAAGAACTGTAAATAAATTTCAAAACGAAAAAACTAATTTTTATCCTCGAAGTCCCTATGCTGTTGCTAAAGTTTATGCTCATTGGATATCAATAAATTATAGAGAAAGTTATAATATATTTGCAAGTAATGGTATTTTATTCAATCATGAAAGTCCAGTCAGGGGAGAAACTTTTGTAACAAAAAAAATTATATCTGGATTATGTAAAATTAAAAAAAATAAAATTAAAACTTTATACTTAGGAAATTTATACGCAAAGAGAGATTGGGGTCATGCCAAGGATTATGTAGAAGCAATGTGGAAAATATTACAATATAAAAAACCTGATGATTTTGTTATAGCAACTGGCAAACAATATACTGTTAAGGAATTTGTCAATTTAGCATGTAAAGAACTAGCAATCAAAATTAGTTGGAGAGGAAAGGGTTTAAACGAAGTTGCCTTAGATGAAAGCGGAAGGAAAATAATTAAAATTGATAAGAAATATTTTAGACCAACCGAGGTAGACAGTTTAAGAGGTGACTCTACCAAAGCCAAAAAAATTCTAAATTGGATACCAAAAACTACTATAAAAGAATTAATAATAGATATGATATCTAATGAGATTTAGTTATTAACTAATCATGAAAGATAAAAAAATATTCCTTGCAGGTCACAAAGGACACGTAGGTTCAGCAATATTAAAAAAATTAAAAAGTTCTGGATACAGAAAAATTATTGTTGCAACAAGAAAAACACTAGATTTAAAAAACCAAAAACAAGTAACTAATTTTCTAAAAAAGAATAAACCATATTGTGTTATAATCGCTGCAGCTCGTGTTGGTGGTATATTAGCTAACAATAATTATAGAGCTGAATTCATATATGAAAATTTGGAAATTCAGAATAATCTTATAAATGGCTCATACCAAAATGGTGTTAAAAATTTAATATTTCTTGGCTCAAGTTGTATTTATCCAAAACTTTGTAAACAGCCTCAAAAAGAAAGCTATCTTTTAAATGGAAGATTGGAATATACAAACGAGCCTTACGCAATTGCAAAGATTGCTGGAGTAAAAATGTGTGAAAATTATAACATTCAATATGGGACAAATTATAAATGCTTAATGCCAACAAACAGTTATGGTCCAGGAGATAATTATGATCTTGATACTTGCCATTTTTTTGCAGCAATAATTAAAAAAATACACCTAGCAATGATAAATAAGAAAAAAGATATTCAATTGTTAGGTACTGGAAAAGCTAAAAGGGAATTAATTTTTGTAGAAGATTTAGCTGATGCAGTCGTATATTTTATGAAAAAAAAAACAAAACATCATTTAATTAATATTGGAACAGGTAAAGATTTATCAATAAAACAATATGCAGAGTTTGTTATTAAAAGTCTTGGAATAAATTTAAAAATAAAATTTGATAAAAAGTCTCCTGATGGAACTCCAAGAAAAGTATTAGATACTAGACTTGCTAAAATGTATGGCTGGTCATCTAAAACAAATTTAAGTGAAGGTTTTTTTAAAACTTATGAGAATTTTTTAAAAAAAGAAAATTTTGAATAAGTCCTAAGGCGATTAAACTATGAGTTTGAGAAAATTTCTTTTTTCTGAAAACTACGGTAGGAATATTATATGGTTAATGCTCAGTGGTTTTTTTACAAAAGTTGATGCAAAAGAAAATCATCTTGGGGAGATAATAATGCCAGATGATCATTATTTGTTTAATTTAGACAACAATAATTTAGATGAGAGTTATTTAAATTATAATAATCTCCACTTTATTATTTTAGATGGACCAGTTCAGCATATGAATGATCAAAGATTGAAAAAACTTAGAAAAAAAACACAAATTTATTATGTTGGTAAATTTGATAATTATTGGCAAAACATTGAAAATGCATCGCTTTTATATCCTGATAACTCAAGTGATCATGAAGAGATATTGTTGAATATTAGAAAAAAATTTCCTATCTTTTTTAAAAAATATCTTCTTAAGAAATTTTTAACAACTTTTTCAGGAATAAAGAACATAAAGTTATTATCTAATCACTTTCAATTTAAAGATAAGCACGTGTATTATGGCTACATCAAACCTACCAAACAACATTTAGATAATTTCAGAAAAAAATTTTATTTTGAGGATAAATATATAAAAAATTTTTTTCAAGACTCACATACTTCATATGATGTAAAAAAAAAAATTAAAGAACTTTGTGTCTTAAAAGAAG
>CACBHZ010000035.1 GCA_902539195.1 uncultured Pelagibacteraceae bacterium
AAAAAAATATGATGGTTTTGTAGCACTTGGATGTGTAATTAAAGGTCAAACGCCTCATTTTGATTTTATATCCAAATCAACCACTGATGCAATTATGAATATATCTGTGGTCTCAAAAAAACCTATTGGTAATGGAATAATAACTTGTTTAAATAAAAATCAAGCCATAGCACGTGGTAAAAAGGGTAGAGAGGCAGCCAACGCAGTAAAAAAAATATTATCGTTATAGAATGCCACTTCATTTTAGTAAAAAAAATAACCCAAGAGTTATTATAATACAAAAGCTTTACAGCAAATATTATAACAATGAAGTAGAATTAAATTTTCCAAAACACCGTTTCAAAAAATTTATAAAAGATGTAGTAAATGGCACAATTGAAAGAGATGATGTAATTCACGAAGAAATTACAAATCATTTAAATGAAGATTTAAAAATATCAAACCTAGATAAAGTTTTTCAAGTAATAATTAAAAGTGCAATTTTTGAATTAATGTATAAACCAAAAATATCTTCAAAAATAATTATTAAAGAATACCTTAATGCCTCTAATTTCTTTATTGATTTATCACAAACAAAATATTTGAATGCTTTGCTTGATAAAATTTCAAAGAAATTAAGAAACTGATGAACGAAGAATTTTTAATAAATAGTTATTTAAAAAAATTATCTAAAAATAATCCATCTTCGCTCAATTTAAATGATGATGTTTTTTTTGATAAAAACAAAAAATTAGTTATTTCTGTTGATACTTACAATGAGGGTATACACTTTTTAAATTTTAATAAACCAGATCTTGTTATAAGAAAAATAATAAGATCATCTATATCAGACATTTACGCTAAAGGGGTAAAACCAAATTATTTCTTTTTAGCTGGCTCAGGAAACAAAAAGCATTTTACAAAGAAAAATATGTCATTAATTAACAAATCTTTATCCAATGAACAAAATAAATTTAACATAAAATTATCAGGTGGTGATACTACATCCTCAAAAAATCTTAGTTTTACAGTTATATCTTTGGGATATTCAAATAAAATTGTTTATAGAAATAAAGCTAAAATTGGAGATGACATTTATTTAACCGGTAATGTAGGTGATAGTCACATTGGTTTAAAAGCTTTAAAAAAGAAAATTAATTTAAGCTTAAATCAAAAAAAATATTTTATTGATAAATATTATTCACCTAATCTACCTATAAAGTTTAGTTTACATCTTTTTAAAATTGCAAATTGTTCTATGGATGTCTCAGATGGATTAGTAATTGATCTTAATAAATTAATAAATAAACAAAAACTTGGCTATTGTATCGATATAGATAAGATCCCAATATCAAATCATTTAAAACAATTAATTAAACAAAAAAAACTGAATACATTAGACTATTTATTTAATGGTGATGATTATCAAATATTATTTACTGCATCCAAGTCAAAAAGAAAATATATCAGTATGATATCATCTAAAATGAATCAAAAAATTTCAATAATAGGGCAAATTAATACCAAATTAAAAAATTACTTATTAGATAATAGGAGAATTCCAATAAAATACCTCAAATACCAGGGTTATTCTCATATATTCTAATAAGTTAAATATTGCCTTTTATAATCTTTTTTGTAATGTCCGCATTTTAAAAAATAACTAAAACACTTATTTAAGGAATTATATGTCTGTTGATACCATTTTATTATACACAATTTTTGCTGGAATTTTATCCATTGTATATGGATTTGTAACAGGATCTTCAATTTTGAATGCAAGCGCGGGAAATGCAAAGATGCAAGAGATTGCATCTGCTATTCAAATAGGTGCAAAAGCTTATTTAAACAGACAATACAAAACTATCGCTATAGTTGGTGTTGTAGTTTTAGTTATTATTAGTTTTGCATTTTCATTATTAGTTGGAATTGGATATTTAATTGGAGCAGCATTATCTGGTATAGCTGGATACGTTGGAATGTTAGTGTCTGTTCAAGCAAATGTCCGTACAGCAGAAGCCTCGAGAAAAGGTTTATCTCAGGGTCTTTCAATAGCATTTAAATCTGGAGCAATAACAGGGATGTTAGTTGCCGGTTTAGCTTTGTTAGCGATTGCAGTTTACTACTACATATTACTTTCAGCTGGTATTGACGAAAGAGAAATTGTAAATGCATTAGTTGCCTTAGGATTTGGTGCATCATTAATATCTATTTTTGCAAGATTAGGTGGTGGAATATTTACAAAAGGTGCTGATGTTGGTGCAGATTTAGTTGGTAAAGTAGAAGCTGGTATCCCAGAAGATGATCCTAGAAACCCTGCTGTTATAGCAGACAATGTTGGTGATAATGTTGGCGACTGTGCAGGTATGGCTGCTGATTTATTTGAAACATATGCGGTTACAATTGTTGCGACAATGGTTCTTTCATCAATATTCTTTGTATCAGATTTAAATATGATGGTTTACCCATTAAGTATCGGAGCTGCTTGTATATTAACATCAATAGTAGGAACCTTTTTTGTAAAACTTGGGCAATCAAAAAATATAATGAATGCTTTATATAAAGGATTTGTTGCAACAGCAATTTTATCTCTAATTATTTTATATCCCATTACAGATTATGTTATTGGATTAGAAACTAACTATTCAGTAAATGGAGTATCTTTCAATGGTATGAGTCTTTATTATTGTGGAGTTATAGGTTTAGTTATTACTGGGTTGTTAATATGGATTACAGAATATTACACTGGTACAGATTACAGACCTGTTAAAAGTGTAGCTGAATCGTCAACAACAGGCCATGGTACTAATGTAATTCAAGGACTAGCTATATCAATGGAAGCAACAGCAATTCCCGCAATTATAATCGTTGCTGGAATTTTATTAACTAACTCAATAGCTGGGTTATTTGGTATTGCTATAGCAGTAACAACTATGCTTGCATTAGCTGGTATGGTTGTGGCGCTTGATGCATATGGTCCGGTAACAGATAATGCAGGTGGAATTGCTGAAATGTCAAATCTACCAAAAAATGTAAGAAAAACTACAGATGCATTAGATGCAGTTGGAAATACAACTAAAGCTGTAACAAAAGGTTATGCTATAGGTTCAGCTGGATTAGGAGCATTAGTTTTATTTGCTGCATATACAGAAGATATTAAACATTTCTCAAAAGAGGCTGGATCTAAACTAGAAGGTATAGTTGTTACATTT
>CACBHZ010000036.1 GCA_902539195.1 uncultured Pelagibacteraceae bacterium
CCTTGCAAAAATTTTTCCATAATATTTAACTAATTTTTTAGAGAACTAATTATAGTTTCCATATATTTATATATATATTTATTTTTCTCATAATTTTTCACATTTTTGTCGTCAATAAACCATCTTTGAATAGGTGTTTGAAAGCCTATTTTTTTGTTAAAATTTAAATTTTCAGAGAAATGAGCTCTAAAATTTGAAATTATAGATAACTTATTTTTTTTAGATGAGCATTCATTCATAACTTCTTTTAAATTTTCAAGTAATTTAACATCAACAAATGGTGTTCTTAATTCAATTCCATGGTACATACTCGCCCAATCACTATCTCTTAAAAGTTGATTTCTTAAATAATATATAGTTTCTATTTGTGATAATTTTATTTTAGAGTTCCTAAAAAAATGTGGGCTATTTGAGGATAAAATGTCTTTATTAAAAATAGTCGATATATTTTTAAATGTATAATTTTTACTTATTATTTCTTTTTCAGTTAAGATTGTTCTTTTGATTAACCATAATTCAAAAATTGAATTAGAAAATTTAAATAAATACTTCCATCTAATGTCTTTTCTTATAAATCCTAGAAAATTGAAAAAGCCTTTCGCTAAAATTTTCAAAAATTTAATTTTTTTTATAAATCTTAAAAATTTAAATAATATAGGAATTGTTTTAAAATGGTCGTAACCATACAACAACTCATCTCCTCCAACTCCTGAAAAAACCACTTTTAGTTTTAATTGAGCTGCTGCTTTAGATGCATACCATGTATTTATACCATCAATTGACGGTTGATCCATGGCATCTAATATTTTAGGAAAATCATTTTTAAAGTCTTCTTTTGATACTCTTAAGATATGATGCTCTATTCCAAATTTTTTTGCTGTGATTCTGGCATTTGAGGTCTCATCATACATGGAGTTTTTGAACTCATCAAAACATACAGTAATTCCTATGATTTTTTTTTTAGAGTTTATTGATGCAAGAGCTGCGATCAAAGTAGAGTCAATACCACTTGATAAAAAAATTCCAATTGGAACATCAGATATAAGATGTTGATTGATAGTTTCTGTTAATGCTTTTTCTATTTTATTTTTACAATTATTATTGGATGTTTTTTTTTTAAAACTGTCAGCTAATTCCCAAATTGAAGCAATATTATACCATTGTTCCTCAAAGATTTTTTTTCCTTCTTTAATTATTATAAAACTTCCAGGCTTTAGAGCTTTAATATCTTTATACCAAGTCCTCGGTTCTAAAACATAACCAAGATTTAAGAATGAATAATTTGAATATAAATCTATATCTTTTTTTATAAATTTTGTGTGAAGCAAAGTTTTAACTTGTGATGCTAAAATCAATCCATCTTCACTATAACCGATGTATATCGGTTTTATTCCATATGGATCTCTTGCAGCAAATGCTTCTTTCTTTGCTGAGTCCCAAATTACAAATGCAAACATTCCTTTTAATTTATTAATCATACTTGATCCTTCTAATGCAAATAATTCTAGAATAACTTCTGTATCAGATTCAGTTTTTAAATTTATATTTTTTTTTAATAAATACTCTCTTAACTCTTTGTAATTGTAAATCGCTCCATTAAATACAATTATGAATCTTGAGCATAATGATCTCATTGGCTGATTTGATCTATTATTTAAATCAAATATTGCCAGTCTTCTACTTCCCATAAAAACTTTATCATCTGTCCAAACACCTTCAGAGTCAGGACCTCTTCTAGAAAGATGATTTAGAGCACTTTTAAAATCAGTGTTTTTAAAACTAATTCCAAAAGATGTAATAAAACCACACATATTTAAAAAAATTGATTTATCTTTGAGTAGTTTTTTTTTACTAGTGTTGCAAAACCACCAATATTATTTTTTTTTATTATTAAAAAATCTTCGTACGATTTTATAAATAGATTTTTGATGGATTTGTTACTTTTTCCACCTATACGCATTTTAATAAAAATTTTTGGAAGATAAATTTTTTTGATTTTTTTATTGTTTAAAGCTCTTAATAAAAAGTCATAATCTGCAGAGATTTTAAATTTTAAATTATATTTTCCTATTTCATTAATAATTTTTTTTTTTATAAATACAGTTGGATGTGGTGGCATCCAACCATTTCGAAGATTTTCACTATTATACTTTCCTGCTTTCCAATATCTAATTTTTTTATGCGGGTAATTTTTTGAAATATATACGAGATCACCATAAACTAAATCCGCACCTGAAGTATTAAATGCATCGGATACAATTTTTAAAATCTTTTTATTTTCGTAAAAATCATCTGAGTGTAAAATTCCTATGACTTTACCTTTAGATTGATCAATGCCTTTATTTAAAGCGTGATATATACCCTTATCTGAGGATGATATTAAATTTGTATTTTTTTTTTTTAACTTTTTGATTATTTCTAAGGTGCCGTCACTTGATCCGCCATCAATTATTACTTGTTCTTTATTTATATAATTTTGATTTTGAAAACTTTGCATTGTTTGGCCTATTGTTTTAGAATTATTCAACACACAAGTTATTATTGAAATTTTCATAAAATATTAAAATATAGTGTATAAACTCATTTAGATATTTTTGGAAACCATATACTTTCCTAAAAAAAGAATATCCATATCAGTTCTTAAAAAACAGTTTATAGCTTGATCTGGTGTATCAACTATTGGTTCGTTTTCATTAAAACTTGTATTTAAAATTATTCCATAATTCGTAATTTTTTTTAACTCTTCAATTAATTTATAAAATAAATAATTATTTTTTTTACTTACTGTTTGTAATCTAGCAGTATTATCAACATGACAGACGGAAGGAAAAATACTAGAAAATTCATCTTTAAATTTTACAATATGATTCATGAAATCTGATTTTATCTCGCACTCAAAGAATTTACCTACTTCATCTTCTAATACTGCGGGTGCAAATGGTCTGAAACTTTCTCTTTTTTTAATTTTT
>CACBHZ010000037.1 GCA_902539195.1 uncultured Pelagibacteraceae bacterium
CCTCTCAATGAATATTTATTTACCATTTGTGTTTTAAAAATAGCATTTTTTTTCATAATTCTGTGTATTGAAGAGAGTATTATATCTAAATTTTCCTCTGAAAAATGTTGCAAGAAACTAAAGGAATGGATTATATCAATACTATTGCTAGATATTGGCAGATTTAATACGTCACAACATATAAAATTACAATTGTTAATTTGATACTTTTCTAAAATTTTTTTTGATATAATTAAATTAATTAAAGTAATATCGACACCAATAGTATTATATCCCTTATTTGCAGCATCAATTACCCACCTTCCCCAACCACATCCTATATCGATAAATAAAGGTCTATTTAAATTTTCATTTTTTAAAAATGGCACATTTGCTATTGGATATTTTTCAGGCTCATTGATATTTTTGTATAAAATTCCGTTTGTTCCTATCAAAACGGTTTTTATATAATTATATACATCATATTTATTTTTTTTAAAATTTTCCGTTTTTAAAATATTTTGTAAATAATTTTCTGAATAATAATCAAGTTTAAGCTCTTGGCATCTCTTTTTGGTAATTAGGACAGGAATACCATATATTATTGGATAAGTTTCTCTACAATAATCGCATAAAATATTTTCATTAGAAATTTTAAGATTTTCTTTGTGGCAATTAGGACAAATTAATAAGTTATTTAAATTATTAATAGCTCCTATATTCATAAATTAATTTGTTTCTTTTCTCAATTGTTCAATTTTAATTTTTTTTTGAAGACTTCTATTTTTATCAAATAATAAATTAAATTTAATTTTGTTATTGGTTTTTATAGATATTGAGATTACATTTCTTACTTCAATATTATCTGCAACAGCGCTTATTGGTCTTTTTATTGGATTTAAATTTTTTATTGTAATTTTTGATTTATCACTAACAATTTTTCCTTTCCACCTTCTTGGTCTAAATGCACTTATTGGACTAATTGATAATTTATTTGAATCTAGACTTAAAATAGGGCCATAAACTGAAAGATTATAGGCTGTGCTTCCAGCTGGTGTAGACACCAAAACACCATCTGAAATTAAATGTTTAATAATTTGTTTTTTACCATTTGAAATAGTTAATGATGCTGTTTGCCTACTTTGTCTTAATACTGAGATTTCATTAATTGCTATAGATTTTTTAACAGTTTTGGATCTATTTTTTACGCTCATCTCCAAAGGTGATATTGATACTAATCTTGCTTTATTTAAATTTTTATAATTCGTTTTCTCAGAAAATTTATTCATAAGGAAACCATAGTTTCCAGAATTTATTCCATAAAAAGGTTTTTTATACTTACTGTATTTTTTTAATGTTTCAAGCATAAAACCATCACCACCTATCACAATTATTAAATTTGATTTTAATAAAGAATGTGTTTTGATTTTTTTAATGACCGCATTCTTGATTTTAGTTGATTTAAAATTTTTATCTGAGACTACAAAAGGATTAATCATTAGTGGTGCCCTCGGCCAGACTCGAACTGGCACTCCCAAAAGGGCAAGGATTTTAAGTCCTTTGTGTCTACCAATTTCACCACGAGGGCATGAGTATATTTCATGAATATTTATGCTATTATTTATAATTGAACAAGTTTAATAAGTAAAATTTTTATTTTATCTCTCTGACTTCTAGTCTACATCTGTTTTGGGAGAAATTATTATTCATATTTTCCAATATAAAACCAAAAAATTTAAAATTTAAAAGTTATAAGGGATTAAGACTATTAGTATTCTTAATTTCTTTATAAAGATTTAATGATAATTTAGATATGTTCTCATCAAACACGTAGTTAATATTTTTGTTGTTATTTTTAAAAAAAATAGTTTCATCATTATTAGTAATATTTAATGTATTACATAATCGATCAATATATTCTTTTTTTTCTAAGTTTTCATAGATAATAAAGTAACAATTTTTTTTAAACTTAAATTTTGTAAATATATCTTTATAAAATAAAAACCATTGCTCAACCCAATAATTGACACTATTTACATCTTGAAATTGTTTTGGCTTGTTCCAAAATTTATGATTTAAACCAAATTCATTATGTCCTAAATAATTCATATATCTAAGTATAAAATCATTTTTTTTTTGCATTCGACTAAAGTTAATATGTTGATTAAGTAACGAGTTAGCAGTCTGGTATGGATGTCTTATGGGTATAAGAAATATTGAATTTGGTAAGTTGGCACTAATACTTTCAATTCGTTTATAACTTAGATTATTTTTGCTAATATATCTCGATTTTTTTTCTGATAATAAAATTAGATTTACATAGTTAATAAACTCTATATCAGATTTACCTTTAAAATTTTCAAAAAAGACTTCATCAAAAGATTCTGGACTAGAAATATCATAATATATCCCATCAGAATGTAATCTTTCTCTTTTTTTTATAAAACTATTTTTATTAAAAATTTTTAGTAAATTAGGTGATAAAAGAAATGGCATGTTTTCATATTTTAAAGATCCAAAAATATTTGACGAATAAATAAAATTTAATAATGATGTTGTACCTGATCTTGGCATACCAGAAATAAATAC
>CACBHZ010000038.1 GCA_902539195.1 uncultured Pelagibacteraceae bacterium
GAGAGAAAAAAATATAAGTCATTGATAAAAAATTCTAAAGCAAAAAATGTAAAATTTATGAAACCAATCTCAGGAAATATTAAAAAATTTAAATTATTTGATAATTATGATCTTTTAATTTTGCCGACTTTGAATGAAAATTTTGGAATCGTTATATTGGAATGTCTAGCAAGAGGCTTACCTGTTTTAACAACAAATGAAACTCCATGGATAAATATTCAAGAAAAAAATGCAGGATGGATTATAAATAATTCATACATTGAATTAAAATTAGTTTTAAATCAGATATTTGAAACATCTAAAAACGATATAATAAAGAAAAAAAAAAATACAATTAAGATAGCCAAAAATTTTACAAAAGAAAAATTGTCCAATCTTTACCTTAAGACTTATAAAAAATTATTATTGAATTAAAAATTGAAGTTTATTTATTCACTTCTTTAGTTTAAGATGTTTTAATTAAATCAATAGAATTAAAATATGAAAAAAAATTTAGCTATAATTGCACCCTGTTTAAATGAAGAAAAAAATATAAAAAATTTTTATGATAGAACTTTGTTAATATTAAAAGAACTAAATTTAAATTATATTTTTTATTTTGTAGATGATGGATCTACCGATAAAACTTGGAGTGAGATAAAAAATCTCAAATCTAAAGACGAAAATATAAAAGCTATAAAGTTTTCTAGAAATTTTGGTCACCAAAACGCATTATTTGCTGGTATTCAAAAAGTAAATGCTGACTATGTCTTAATTATGGATGTTGATTTACAGGATCCACCTGAACTTATTAGAGATATGTATCAAAAATTAATTACAGATAAATTAAATATAGTTTATGCGCAAAGAAAAAAATCCTATGAAAGTTTTTTTAAAAAATTTACTTCAAAATTTTTTTACAAAATATTTAATTTTTTAAGTGAAGTAAAAATTCCAGAAAGCACTTCAGATTTTAGAATTTTTGATAAAAAAATACTAACAGAGCTAAAAAATCTTAATGAAAAAAATCCTTTTTATAGAGGCTTGATTCCTTGGATAGGATTTAAATCTGGAAAAGTATTATTTGATCGTCCTAATAGAAAAGATGGAGTAACTGGATGGTCTTTAAAAAAGATGATTAACTTTTCAATTGATGGTATATTAAGTTTTTCAAATTATCCTATGAGGCTTTCCTTTTACCTGAGTATTTTAATGTCCTTAGTTTTTATTATTTTTTCACTTTACGCACTATCTTCTTATTTATTAAATAAAACTGTTCCAGGTTGGACTAGTATTTTTTTGATGGTTTCATTTTTCAATACAATAATTTTTTTCCTATTAGGTCTGGTCAGTGAATATGTTGGAAGAATATATTCAGAAATAAAAAATAGGCCAAATTATATAGTGGATGAAGAGATTAATTAGTTCAAAAAATATTTTAATAACTGGTGGAGCTGGTTATATTGGATCAATATTAAGCTCAACATTAAAAAAAAGAAAAAATGTTAAAATTTTAGTGATTGATGATTTATCAAGTGGTAAAAAAAAATATCTAAATTGCGATGTTTTTGAAAAGTTTAATTTATGTAACAAAGAAAAACTATTCAATTTTTTTAAAAAACACAAAATTTCTGAGGTAATACATTTAGCAGGTTATACAAATCTTCGTGATAAGAATTACAAAAAATTTGATAAAAATAACTTTACAGCAACCAAATTTTTGGTTGAAAATATTATAACTTTCAAAGTAAAAAAATTAATATTTGCAAGCACAGCCTCAGTTTATGGAAATCCCAGAAAAGTTCCATTAAATGAAAATTCCTTATTAAAACCGATATCTTTCTATGGAAAAAGTAAACTTAAAGCAGAAAATTATATTATTAGACGATCAAAAAATAAGTTTAAGTCGATAATTTTTAGATTTTTTAACGCATCCGGAGCCGATTTAAATTTTAAATCAGGTGAAGATAAAATGCCTCCAGAACATTTAATACCGATTATTTTGAAAAGCTATTTTTCTAAAAAATTATTTTCGCTACATAATAAATTTAATACCCCAGACGGTACAGGAATTAGAGATTATATCCATGTCAGCGATATATGCGATGCGATAGAAAAAAGTCTTAAATATTTAAATAATAAAAAAGAAATTAGTGAAATATTTAATCTAGGTTCAGAGATGGGTCAAAGCTCATTATCTATTGTAAGATTAATCGAAAAAATAAATGGTAAAAAAATAAATTTTAAATTTAAGAATAAAAATTTTGGAGAACCCAATATACTTCTAGCATCAAGTAAAAAAGCACAAAAAAAACTAAAATGGAAAACAAAAAGAAATATAAACAAAATATTAAGAGACTCAATTGCTTGGGAGAAAAATATTTTTTAATTTAACATTATGTTGTTAAGAAAAATTGTTAAATATTTATTAAATCATGAAACTATACGAGGAAATATTTACTTAATTTATTTATTATATATTTCAATAATAATTTTTTGCTCTTTTTTATTTGCATATATTTTTTCTAGTAATTTTGATGTTATTAATAAGCATAAC
>CACBHZ010000039.1 GCA_902539195.1 uncultured Pelagibacteraceae bacterium
CGTTAAAAAGTTCGATCCCATTTTTTAGAATTATATTTTTTTGTTTCCTCTTATCTTATCTAATTTCTAATAATAAAAATTTTTTATCTATAATTTATCAATTCACTAAATGCTCATTTATAATTTTAGTTTTGTGCGGTTTTTTTGAGTATATTTCCACATATTATTATTTAGAAGAACAGAATTATTTGGACAGAGCAAATATTAGACTTAACCTTTTTATTTCAGATGAGCAAAAATTAGGCTCTTATCTCGTTCGATTATTTGGTTTTTTTTTAGCACTACATATTATAAAAAAAAATAAAACCCAAAGTCAAAATTTAGTATTCTTTATTTTAACTATCTTAACATCTTTAATAATACTTTTATCTGGTGAAAGAAATTCTTTATTCTTTTTAATTTTGTTATTCTTAGGTATGTTTATATTACTTAATATTAGCTATAAAGTTAAATTAATCTCTTTTGTTTCGGTTTTAACTCTTTTCACCTCATTTTTGTATTTTAATCAAAATTTATCTAAAAGAATAATATTCGATCAAAATAATCAATTTAAATTAACAAGAGATCAAATAATTATTTTTACCCCACAACATACAGCACATTACATAACTGCATTTAATATGTTCTTAGACAAACCTATATTAGGTCATGGGCCAAAAACATTCCGAATTAAATGTTCAAATAAAAAATTTAATGAAAGTGTCTTTGTTTATGATGAGTTTATCAAACATGAATACTCTGGATGTTCAAGTCATCCCCATAATACTTACGTACAATTGATGGCGGAGACAGGAATTATTGGAGTACTCTTATTTACTTTAGGTTTTTTATTTATAATTTTCAATTTTTTTAAACACTTTTTTAAATTTTTTTTTAAAGTTAAACATTTTAATAATTATGAAGTTATTATTTGCTTAAGTGCATTGATTATTTTTTGGCCTTTTTCTCCTGCTGGAAATTTTTTTAATAATTGGTTATTGATTCTAAGTTGTTTTCCTTTGAGTTTATTTATCAATAAATTCTTTCTTTATAAAAAAAATAAAAAATTTAATCTTTCAAATAATAAAATTTATATCCGTTTTTAATTACTAATTTAACATCTTTAATATCATATGGTGTACAAGGTGATGACGTGTATCCACATCCAAAGCCACCTCTGTTTTGATAGTAAATGATCTTATTGTCAATAATAACAGGATCTGATTTAAACTCTGGATGCAAATAATTTTTAGAATTAAATCTAGGCCACTGGCTATTATCGATATTTTTATAAATCCTCAAAGAATGTTTACATACAAATAGAAATATAAATAATAATAGACTAATATTTATATATTTTTTTATCTTTATTTCATCTTTGTATTCAAAATTAAATTTAGCAAAAAATATTGTAGTTAAAATTACAATTAATAGGATTATGTAACTTGATCCATATCTAAATAAAGGAAATCTTAAAAACCATATTGATACGCCTAAAGCTGCTAAAAGAGATAAAAATAAAATTTCTTTATTAATTTTTTTATCTACATCAATTTTTTTATGATCGATATTATAAAACAGAAAAAATAAAATAATTAATATTGCTACAAAAATAGAAAGTTTTTTTAAGATTAATAAACCATGCACTGAAGCCCATACTTTTACCCAGAAAAAGTTTTTAATATAGTCTTCACGGCTTAAATCCCCATCATAATTTGACCAACCTTTACTCCATGCTTGGTTGTCTAAACTTTGAAACTTTGGTGAAATGTTGAAAATTGTGTCATTACTAAACCACTTTAGATTTTCAAAGCATGTAACTTCAATAGGATAAATTAAACAACCAGAAACAATTATATTTTTTGAGAACCAAATAAATATAAATAAAAATATGAATATATTTGTGTAATTAAAAATATAATCCTTTTTAAAGTACATTAAAAAAATATAACTTGGAATTATAAAGACCAAAATAAGCGATGTTTTTAAAGTAAAACAAAATAAACTTAGCAGGAGTATTTTGCTAAATTTTTCTCCATCAATTTTTTTTTTAAAGTTTGCCTTTACTAGAAAAGTGCAAATTAATAAAAAAATCAAATGTGCTGTTGTATCGTTTCCAAATTCTGAATATCTATTATAGCCATATAAAACATATGAAAATAATAGAAAGACAAACAACATATAAATTTTATCTTTTTTTAAATTGTTTAAAATTTGATTAAAAAAATACAAAATTATTGATGAAAATATTATTGCTGCAGGCATTAAAATACCTTTTTCTCCAAAAATTAGATTATAAAAGTTTGCATTTAGATATTGCAAAATAGAAGTGTGTCCAAACCTAAAATGTATATTTGATATACCAAATATTATTTTGCTGTCATTAATTATTTTGGTGTAAGGCAAATGATACATACTTGCATCTGGTCTATAAATATTATCATAAATTAAAATAAGTGTAGATATAAGAGATACTAATATTGATGTTTTAAATACATTATAAAAATGTTTTCTTTTTATTATAAAAAAAAATCCAATTATTAACGTAGTAAAAAA
>CACBHZ010000040.1 GCA_902539195.1 uncultured Pelagibacteraceae bacterium
ATTAATACATAATTCAGAAATCTTAAAAATAATAAATGACTCTAAATCTACGACATTATCTTCAACAACCCCTTTTTTGAAATCAAAAGAAAAAATTTACTGGATACTAGGTGGATTATTTAAAAAAGGAGATAAGTTTGATTTAGACAGAAAATATTTTAAAAATATTAAAGCCTTCGTTTATGGTAAAGACAGAAAAAAATTTGTAAAAATTCTCAAAAATAAGTTAAGTTATAATTTATCAAAAAACTTAAGTGAAATTATTGAGATTGTCTCAAAAGACATAAAATCAGAAAAAAAAAAAGTTGTGCTTCTATTTAGTCCTGCGGCTGCATCCTTTGATCAATTTAAAAATTTCGAAGATAGAGGAAAAAAATTTAATGAACTTATTTATAAATATTTTATTAAAAGATGAACCTATATTTTGATTCGTACTATGATTGGTGGAAGAATATAGATAAAACTATTCTTTCAATAGTAAGTTTACTTTTTGTTTTAGGTTTATTTTTTTCGCTAGTATCAACTTCTATTATCGCTTCAGATAAGTTAGATACCAATTCTTATTATTTTTTCTTGAAACACCTAGCATTTGTAATAATTGGAATTTCAATAATCTTAGTATTCTCAATATTAAACCAAGAATTAATAATTAAACTATCCATAATATTATTTTTCTTTGCTTTTATAGCATTGATGCTTGTGCCAATTGTTGGGATAGAAGTGAAAGGATCAAAAAGGTGGTTAAGTTTAGGGTCATTACCAAGATTTCAACCTATAGAAACATTAAAACCTTTCTTTATTATTTTTACTTCGTTTATATTATCGATTGATAAAAAAAATTTATATTTTAAATATTTACTAAGTATTTGTATTTTAATACCAACAGTTATTCTTCTTTTATCCCAACCAGATCTAGGACAAACTTTGTTAATTTTCTCAGTTTGGTTATCTATTATATTTGTATCAGGAATAAATATAGTAGTATTTAGTTTTTCCTTATCCTTTGTTTGCGCTCTTACTTCTTTTTTAATTTTTTTTGTTCCTAAATTTGAATACATAAAATTTAGAATAATTGCATTTTTAGACAAATCTGGGGGTAATAATTATCAAGCTGATAAAGCAAGTGATGCAATTTCGAGTGGAGGTTTTTTTGGAAAAGGAATAGGCGAGGGAACATTAAATTCAAGAATTCCCGAGGCTCATACTGATTATATAATGTCAGTTATTGCAGAAGAATTTGGAGTTTTAATTGTTATTAGTATTCTATTAATCTATCTTATCTTTTCTTACAGGGTTATAAAAAAAATAACTAATATCGATGAAAACAATTTCAAGCTTATATTAGTGGGATGTATTACTTTAATATTAATTCAAACTTTTATTCACTTAGGCGTAAATATTAGAATGCTTCCAACAACAGGTATGACGATGCCTTTTCTTAGTTATGGAGGGTCTTCGATAATAGGCACCTCAATAATTGCTGGAATAATTTTAAATTTGACAAAGAGAAAAATAAATTAAAATGAGAAAAGTACTTATAGTAACAGGAGGATCAGGTGGTCATGTTGTTCCATCAATTACCTTGTTTGAACATCTAAAAAATAATTTTTTAGCAAAAATAGTGACAGACTCTAGAGGCAAAAAGTTCATAGATAAATATAAATATGAATATGAATTAATTGATGTACCAAACTTGTTTTCTAAAAAATATTTATTACCAATAAATATTTTTAAGTATATTTATAATATTACTAAATCAATTAATTTTATAAAAACAAATAGAATAGATATTATTATCAGTACGGGTGGTTATATGACAATTCCGTTTTGTATAGCAGCCTTTATTTTAAAAAAAAAAATTTTTTTATTTGAACCAAATAGCGTTTTGGGAAGATCTAATAAATTTGTATTGAAATTTTCGCAAAAAATAATTTGTTATGATAAAGATTTGAAGAATTTTCCAAATAAATATAATTCAAAAATGGTAGTTATAAAACCAATTCTAAAAAAACAAATATTTAGTATTAAAAAAAATTCGCTGAATTTAAATGATAAAATTTCTAAACTACTTATCATTGGTGGAAGTCAAGGAGCCTCTTTTTTTGACACAAAAATCACAAAATTAATTATTGAAATTTCAAAAAAATATAACCTTGAAATAAATCAACAAATATCAAGTGGGAATGTTGCTCATCATTTAAAAAATGAATATGAAAAAGAAAAAATAAATTATAAGTTTTTTGAGTTTACCGAAAATGCTGATGAGATTTATGATGGAGTAAATTTAGCAATAACTAGGGGTGGAGCTGGTATTTTAAGTG
>CACBHZ010000041.1 GCA_902539195.1 uncultured Pelagibacteraceae bacterium
ATAGACATGTTGCTATGACCTCTAGCTCTGGCTGAAACTATAAAGTCTTTAGCAATAACATCGTGAGTAGCAGCTCTAGCAACTCTTACTATTCCTTTACCATAAAAAAAACCTAGTGCAGGAATTAAAACCTCTGTTGATGTTCCTAAAAGAGAAACAATTAATAGCATTGCAAGTATCCAAGGAATAGAAAGAAAAGCATCAACAACTCTCATTACAACATCGTCAATTTTACCTCCAACTAAACCACAAAAAATTCCAAGCAAACCTCCCCACAGAAGAGCTATAAGTGATCCAAAGAATGTTACCGTAAGAGCTGTTCGCCCTCCAAGTATTGTTCTTGTGAAAATAAAAAAATTATGAGCAGAAATAGTCTATTAAATGAAGCAAGAAAAATTTTGGATCAAAATAAAGAATTTACTCCCCCAAAAGAATGCACATTTAATTTATCTGGTAAATCTTTAAAAGACAAAATGGTTGGTATGTTAGAAAAACTGTATAATGATAAAATTATATTAGATCATGGAATGATGGTTGGAACAGAGCTAGCAAATGTTTTAAGTGGTGGTGATACAACAATAGATAAAACTCTTACAGAAGATCAGTTGTTTAAATTAGAGTTAGATGCTTTCATGAAATTAATTGAGACAAGTAAAACCCAAGATAGAATTAAACACACATTATCTACTGGAAAACCGCTAGTTAATTAGTAATTTCAGACTTCTAATATAATCAGGTTTTAATACATAAGTTGATTTATTTCCCGCTTTAATTTTTTTTAAAGAGTCTATTCCAGCAATTACTCTTCCAATTGGAGTATATTCACCTTGATATATTGGTATATCTATTAAAGTAATAAAAAATTCACTATCTTCTG
Source organism: uncultured Pelagibacteraceae bacterium (assembly GCA_902539195.1). Lineage (GTDB taxonomy): Bacteria > Pseudomonadota > Alphaproteobacteria > Pelagibacterales > Pelagibacteraceae > Pelagibacter. The sequence continues at coordinate 878 of CACBHZ010000041.1, forward strand.
TGTCGAATTGATCTTTTCTGGCAAAAGCCACAGAGCCAGCATTAAATAAAAAATTACTACTAACCTCAGACTCAATTGTTCCTAAACCAGACTCACCAGTTCCTACTTTAGAATAATTTAGATTAGATACATTCCCATATTCAATATCTCCAGCTTGTATTAAAGTATTTTCTATTACTCGATAAAAAGCTGAACCATTATACGAACCTCTATTTATTAACTTCTTAAATCGATTTACAGCTTTAGGTGCAATTTTAGGATCTAATTCTATTAGAACGTTACCGCATTCAACTTCCATAATTACAATATTCTTTTTATCTTTAAAATCGATGTTATTTAAATCAATTTTTTTTACAAAAAGACATTTATTATTTAATATATAAAATGAACCTAGAGTTAAAATAATCAGCAGAATTAGAAAAATAAATAATATTTTTTCAGATAGTGATGCTTTAATTTTTTTTATCATTCAAAAAATAAACTTTTCATCTATTTCCTTAAGACCATTAATTAAAAATTTTTTCTTCTTGGTTAAAATATTATCTTTTTTAATTAATAAATCTATTTCTTTAAAGTTTGTTTTTAATAATGAATAAATTTCGGCCATATCTTCTTCAGCTGTGCTCATTGAATATTCTGTTAAAAAGCCTTTCGTAATTTCTAAATCTAAACCCAATAAATCAGTGCATGTAGAACATTCTGCGTATGAAAAATCTTTATTATTAAGTTCGCTCCACTTATTTTTTTCAAAAAGCTCTGGAAAACTGTTTTCAATCATATGAAATATTTCATGATGGATCATTCTTTCGAAATAGTTTTGGTTAAATGTTAAGTCTAAGATTAAAGTCCTGAATTTATTATCTGGTATACCTCCTGTATTAATGCCTGAAATTTCTAAGTTTTTGCAAAGAACTACAAATTTTAAATTTATTTTCCTTAAGAATTCTGAGTTATAATCTTTCAGATTATTTTGAACTGTATTAAATTCACGATCCAAATCACTATTATTTACCCCGTTACATTTAATATTATTTGTATCACCTATAACAAAACCTCTTTTTGATGCCAAATATTTGATACCATTAACATCATCAACTTTATGAACTTCTAAATTTGGGATTTTAATTAAATTATATATTGCATCTGCATTTACATAAGAAAAGTTAAAAAATAATATAAATATTAATAAAATATATCTCATTTTAATTATTTTGATGATATTAGATATAATATGAATGTGATAGGATTTATTTAATGAAAAAAAGAAAAAGAAAAAAAAATATTAATAGAGATCACGAGTCAGTGCCCAAGA
>CACBHZ010000042.1 GCA_902539195.1 uncultured Pelagibacteraceae bacterium
CACATCATATGTTCCAAAATAATAAAAATTTTCTGCTTCATCAGGATTAAAAAATTTTTGTTGTGTTTTTCCAGTTAAGACTTCTGAATGAAGTCCCATTGATTGAGCTTTAGTTTTTTTTTCTGATGTTTTTAAATTTGCCATACTTTAACCTCACCATCAAAAGGATCATAAGTATCAATTTCTTGTGGTAGTACAGATCTAATTGCTATTTCTTCAGAACCCATAGCTACAAGATCATCAGACTCATATAATACCAGTGGTTTTGCAGCCATGGTATCTTTAGCCATTCCTAAAGAGTCTTTGGTAGCAACGAAGTAAGTGAAAACTCCATCCAAGCCAGTTAAAGACTCTTTCATTCCTTCTTCTAGTGTCGCTCCATTTCTCATTTTTTCAGCCAAATAAACTGCAATTAATTCAGAATCACACTCTGACATAAATCTCATTCCCTTATTCTCTAATACTCTTCTATTATTCCAATAATTAGTTAATTGACCGTTATGAACAACAGAAACATCACTGAAAGGATATCCCCAAAATGGATGGGCTGACTTAATATCAACACCTGACTCTGTTGCCATTCTTGCATGTCCAATTGCATGAGTACCAACTAATTTATCAAGGTTATATCTCTTACACACTGCTTCAGCATTTCCTAAATCTTTAATTACTTCTAAAGATTTACCCATTGATAGAATTTCAACACCAGGTACGCTTTCTATTTTTTGTGAAAACTCCATAAGATCTTTATCGTACTCAATTTCATATCTCAATGAATAAGGAAGTATTCTTTCCTCTTTAATTATCTTTGCTCCCAAATCAGATAAATATCCATCAACTATTTTTTTTCTTTCATCATATACAGAGACATCTTCCATAACTGAAGTACTACCTTCACCGACATTTTCTCCAACTTTAAATCTCATGATAAAATTTTGACCGTCAGTTTTTCCGTATAGAGCGTATCCAGTTGAATCTTCTCCTCTATGCTTTAATGCTTGAAGCATACCTTGAAGTTCAAAACCAACGTTTGAAGTATTTCCTCTATGAATTAATCCTGCAATCCCGCACATATTTTACCCTACTACGGTAGACAATCTAAATAAGTATCAAGATCCCATTGTGTAGTTGCACCAAGGAATTTTTCCCACTCATCTCGTTTGTACCAATTAAATACTTTATACATTTCATCTGGCATTGATGATTTTATAACTTCATCCTCCGCCAATCTATCTAAAGCCTCACCTAAACTTAGTGGAAGTTTTTTAACATCTTTACCAGCTTTTTGAGCTTCATATATATTTCTAGACTCTGGTTTTGCTGGTTTCATTTTTTTAGATATTCCTTCATCACAAGCTTTAAGTAATGCTGAACCTAACAAATAAGGATTATGCATAGAGTCTACTGATCTGTACTCAAATCTACCTGGAGCAGATACTCTAAGACCACAAGTTCTATTTTGATAACCCCAGTCAGCATAAACCGGTGCCCAAAAACCTTGATCCCATAATCTTCTATATGAGTTAACTGTTGAAGAACCAATTGCTGTTAAAGCTGGCAAGTGTTTCATTATCCCTGCAATTGATTGTAATCCAATTTTTCCAGGTAACTGCATATCTTTAGTATCAGGCATGAAAGTATTAGTTCCACCAGATACATAACTAAAGACCTCTTCTACACCTGGAAGTTTTTTGTTACCTAATTTATTAACTGATACTTTTCCACCTTTCCATAAAGACATGTTGGTGTGACAGCCACTTGCTGAAACTCCCATGAATGGTTTTGTCATGAAGCAAGCAATAAGATTATGTTCTCTTGCTACTTGAGCACAAATTTGTCGATACGTTGATAATCTATCTGCATTTCTTAGAACATTATCAAATGTCCAGTTAAGTTCTAATTGACCAGGCGCATCTTCATGGTCACCTTGGATCATATCAAGACCCATCGCTTTTGCGTATTCAATAACCTTCATAAACACAGGTCTTAAAGATTCAAATTGATCAATATGATAACAGAATGGTTTTGAGAAACCTTGTCCAGTTGGAGTTCCATCAGGATTTTTTGTTAACCACATCATTTCAGGCTCTGTTCCAACTCTTAATTCTAATCCATGTTTCTTTTTGAATTCATTCATGAAAATTCTAAGATTACCTC
>CACBHZ010000043.1 GCA_902539195.1 uncultured Pelagibacteraceae bacterium
CTCATAATCTCTATTCTCTCAAGTGTATCTATATCAGAATGAAGGTATCTTACTTTTATACCATTTTCATGAAGATACTCGGTTAAATCCTCTGCCATTTTTTTTGTAAGTGTTGTAACCAAAACTCTATAATTATTTTCAACTACTCTTTTACATTCATGCATAAGGTCATCTACTTGATTTTTAGCTGGTCTAATCTCAACTGGTGGATCAATTAAGCCTGTAGGTCTTATGACTTGATCAATAAACTTACCTTTAGTCTGTTCCAATTCCCATGGGCCAGGAGTTGCCGAAACAAATACAGTTTGTGTTCTCATCAAATCCCACTCTTCAAATTTTAAAGGTCTATTGTCCATGCAAGAAGGCAATCTAAAACCATACTCAGCCAACGTGCTTTTTCGAGATCTATCTCCCTTAAACATCCCATTAAGTTGGGGAACTGTAACATGAGATTCATCTACAAAAACTAATGTGTTATCAGGAAAATATTCAAAAAGAGTAGGTGGTGGCTCCCCTGGTTTTCTACCAGATAAAAATCTTGAATAATTTTCAATTCCTGCACAAGATCCAGTTGCCTCAATCATTTCTATATCAAATTTAGTTCTCTCCTCTAATCTTTGCGCTTCTAATAATTTATTTTCTGCTTTGTGTTTTTTTAAAGTCTCTTCTAATTCTTTTCTTATTTTTATAATTGCTTGCTCTACTGTTGGTTTAGGAGTGATGTAATGAGAGTTAGCATAAACTTTTACAAGGCTAAGGTCTCTAACCTGGTCTCCAGTCAAAGGATCAAATTCTTCAATCTTTTCTAGTTTATCACCAAATAAACTTAGTCTCCATGCTCTATCCTCTAAATGAGATGGAAATATTTCTAAATATTCTCCCCTTGCCCTAAATGTTCCTCTAAAAAAATTTTGATCATTTCTCTTGTACTGAAGAGCAACAAGAGATTTTATTATTTGTTCTCTATTATATTCATAGTTTTTCTGTAGAGTTAAAGTCATTTTGCTGTATGCTTCAACTGATCCCAAACCATAAATACAGGAAACACTTGCAACAATTAAAACATCGTCTCTTTCAAGAAGAGATCTTGTTGCCGAGTGTCTCATTCTATCAATCTGCTCGTTTATAGATGCTTCTTTCTCTATGTACGTATCTGATCTTGGAACATAAGCTTCTGGAGTGTAATAATCATAGTAAGATACAAAATACTCGACAGCATTATCTGGAAAAAAAGTTTTCATCTCACCGTAAAGTTGAGCTGCCAAAGTTTTATTTGGTGCCAATATTAACGCTGGTCTGTTCGTAGCTTCTATAACTTTTGCCATTGTAAAAGTTTTTCCAGATCCAGTTACTCCTAATAATACTTGATTAAACTCATTTTTTTTAGCTCCTTGGACAAGCTTTTTAATTGCATCTGGCTGGTCACCAGCTGGGGTAAAATCTGACTTTATTTTGAATTTTTTTCCACCTTCGAGTTTTCCACCGATTTTTGGGTTTTTACTCTGAATGTCTGTAATTAGGTCTTGATATGTATTCTCCATATATTAAACAACGTAATTGAATAATTTCATAATTCAATGAGCATAATATCTAATAATTTAAAAAGAATTAAACCATCTCCAACTATTGCAGTTACTCAAAAGGCAAGAGAATTAAGAGCTGCAGGAAAAGATGTAGTTGGACTTGGGGCAGGGGAACCAGATTTTGATACTCCTATCAATGTTAAAAATGCAGCCATTAAAGCAATAAGAGACGGAGATACAAAGTATACTGCAGTTGATGGAACTCCAGAATTAAAAAAAGCAATTTTAAAAAAATTTAAAAGAGAAAACAAACTAAATTATAAACTAGACGAAATCACAGTTGGAACTGGAGGGAAGCAAGTTCTCTATAACACTTTTATGGCAACTTTAAATAAAGGAGACGAAGTTATTATTCCTGCGCCATTCTGGGTTTCATATCCAGATATGGTTCTCCTAGCAGGAGGAAAACCAAAAATAGTAAAATGTGATGAAAAAAATGG